>CAVECM010000035.1:0-20224 GCA_963614095.1 Bacteroidaceae bacterium | reverse complement strand
AATCAGCCGGCTGGCAGCTGCGTTTGTAAACGCAGCAGTCAGCCGGTTTTCTTATGCGTACGGCACTTCCTCTCTTGATATTCTCTCACTCCGTCAGCGGATACAGTTCCCTGCCCCACTTGTCGTATTTCTTTTCCATTTGCCGTACCTCCTTTATCAGAATTATATACCTTAGCGTTATTGCTGTTAATGGCTTCAGGGCTTGTGTTTATGCCTGCAGGTTTCGTAACATTGATACCTGTGCCCTCATAATCAGTCTGTGCCTTCGCAGCTTGTTTCAGGTCAGTTTCGCCTTTGGCAGCATCGTCAGACAGGGCAATTCCACCTGCATAGAGCTGATGGGAAAATATTCAAAAATTTACAAAATAATGTTGACAAGCTGAATAACTGGATATATAATCCAAATATAGAAAAAATTAAAACTACCCCGGCAAAACAAAGCGGGGTGCGCCGGAGCTGAAATGCCCGGTATTCACAAAAGGAGGAAATTATGGTGATTGGAAAAATGGAAAACGGGACGTTAAATTCAAAGTTCAGAAAGTGTGCAGCAGCAGCGGCAGCGGCACTGGTGCTTCTGTCAGCAGGTGCGACAGTTGCGTTTTTTACAGATCAGGACGAGAAGCTCAATACTTTTACAGTTGGAAATATTGATATACAGCTGGATGAGCCTGAATGGGATCCTGAGAACGGAAAGAACATTACTCCGGACAAAGAAGTAAACAAGGATCCTCAGATAACAAACACGGGGGTCAATGACGCATATGTATTCATGGAGGTAAGCATTCCGAGAAGTTCTGTAAGCACAGCTGACGCTGACGGAGGTGTAAACGCAGCCGCAGTTCAGGATTTATTCACGTTTAAGGCTAATGAAGGCTGGACACTCATGAATAAAAAGTCAAACACAAGCAGCACAACATACTACTATGCATATACAAATGCAGACAATACGATGAAAGCATTGTCGCCGTTAGGAGTAACAGCGCCTGTATTTGACAGTGTCAGATTCATAAACATGGTTGAGGGCGAACTGAGCAGCAATAATCTTTCAATAAATGTAATCGCCCGCGGCATACAGACAGACGGACTTAATACAACGGATCCTGAAGAAGTTTACGCACTGGTAATGGGCGGCGCTTCGGAATAAGGAGAAGTAAAAGCGGATTCGCTTCGGCCGGCAGATCAGAAACCGGCAGCAGATTATTAACCGGCAGGCTCTGAGCAGGCATATGACGAATGGCGATAATTGGAAACATGCGGGACGAATCCGCTGCTTTACAATCAAAAGATATCAGACAAAAGCTTAACATTCAAAGGCTGAACAATATTAATTGCAGCAGTTGAAAAATCAAAAGGGGATTTACTGATAAACAGGACCAGAGAGGAAGATAAATGTGAGATGAAAAGCAAATTTCAGTCGCATGCAGGCGGTATCACAGTCATGCTCCTGGCCGTGATACTGCTCATATCAGCTGAAGCTGCAGCCGCACTGCTGATTTGCCAGCATTATCTGGGCAATGATTTTACCATAGGGGAAAACGTGAACTGCATAGAAGAAAAATTTGATGAATACGAACAGTTTGAAGCGGGTGAGGTTTACGAAAAAGAAGTAACTGTGCGCAATACGGGGAATGTGGACTGCTACGTCAGAGTTTTTGCGGAGGTGGAGGACCCGCTTATTGCGGAAACTCTGGGTATAGATTTCAACGAGGACGACTGGACAGAAAAGCAGGACGATGGATTTTACTATTACCGGAAGGTGCTGAGTGCCGGCAATGCGACGGAGCCTCTTTTCACGAGAATCATAGCGGAGGAGGATACGAACCGTTTCAGGATGATATGCTACAGCGAAACAATACAGGCGGAAGGCAGTGCGGACAGCATGAGTGCATTCCGCAGCCGATGAAAGAAGGTGCAGACATGATTTCAGGATTGACAGCAGGGAAGCTTGCATCGGCAGCCGGAACATTATTGTTCAAGATAACCGCGCCGGGCATGGAATCCGGAAAAAAGAACGCAGCGGCAAAGAAGTCTGCAGCACTATTAATGGCTTTCATTGCAGCAGCGGCAGTCTTTGCAGTATCTGCAGTCCGGGTATCTGCCGTGACAATAGGCACGGTTCCGGACAGCAGCGCATTCGTACCGACCGGGTACACATTTACAACAGGATACCGCAATGCAGAGTGGACAATAAAAGAAGAATACAAAAGCTCAATAACGGTACTCGACAAACGGTCGGGCGAGGGCTGCATAAGCTTTGTCGTAGCGAAAAACAATTCGTCGGCAAAGACTTATACAAATCCGCTCACAGTGACGTACAAAAATGCGGGAAGCATTAACGGAAGATCCGTGGACATAAAGATGAACGTGGACAAGCTTGTACAGACGGGGAGCACCAACACAAACGTAGTGAACTGTGACGGTGAGTTTCTCTGCCTGTGGGGAGCAGTGACGGATGTTTCATCCTACAAGACCACCGGCACCAGATACAAGCTTACGCATACGACAGATCTGTCATATACAATAACATATTCGGACGACGGACAGCTGGTGCAGTTTCCGTGCTTTCAGGCAGTGATAGATCTTGACACATTCCAGAATGTCGCATCCGTAGCAGAGGGCTTCGTGCCGGTTTCCGGATACAATACAGCGTATCTTTACAGCGGCAGCGTTCTCAAGCAGCAAAGCGGCGGATTTTTCGCACCGTCGCAGCTGGAGACCGACGGCACTGATATGTACACGAAAACCGGGCTTTACATTACAACAGACAACGGGAAATTCACGGGCAGATTTTACGGTACGAACTGCAGGACGCAGCTTCTGATTTACAATCAGTACAGAGCCGGAATGCTGCCGAAACCTGAGCTTTACATAGACAACTCGCATGTTTATGAACCGGGTGAGAACGTGGTGATAAACGTGAAGCAGAAAATCGGTACGTTGTTTGTGGATACTGTGACAAGATACACGCAGCTTGGCATATCCGACGACGTCCCGGAGGGTCTTCTGTATAAATCGGCCAGAGTCTGTGACTCATCAGGCAATGATGTTACGGATAAGGGAACGCTTTCATATGATGAGTCGTCAAAGACAGTAAGCTTTGAGTTTTCGGCAGATTTTGTAAAAGCGCAGAGCAGCTACGACGGGAGCGAATATACGCTGGAGATAACAACAGAGGCACAGAATCCGGATGGAGGCAGTGCGGTTATAACGGATACGGCAAAGTCGACGATATCAGGAATAGAGCAGGTTACAAATGAGCAGTCGGTGAGAGTGGCTGTTCCGTATCATGTGACATACAATTATGTGAGCGGATCGGAGGGGCGCAGTCTGCCGCAGGAGATAAATGTATCAAAAGGGGATTTCATGATATCAGACAGCGGGACATACTATCAGGGGGATGAAGCAGTACGAAAGGAAAGTCCCGCAGAGGGTGCAAAGTTTGAGATCAGAGATGATGACGGCAATTCAAAGGGTGCGTGGGTCCTGTCCTGGGATGCGGAAAAGAAGCAGGTGGAAAATCAGGATATCGTGTTCACAGGAACATGGAGTTACGTACCTGTGCCCCGCATGGTCATTGAAAAGAAACTTGCAGCTGACGATGACGAATTCACAGCTGCGCACGGCGAACCGGTATTCCTTTTCAGGATAACAGGCAGCGATTCCGGAAAAAGCTGGTACCGGGCAATCGTATTCACCGAGGAAGCAGTGAAAGCTGCAGAAAGCGGGGAGACATACGAGGACAGCGAGGGAGTGACATTTACACTGGATAATGGGTTTATTCATGCAAAGTATGCACCGTTCTCTCTGCCGGAGGATGATTATGAGGTAGAGGAGCTGGAGACGCTGAGGTTTGTAAATGCGTCAGCAGAATCCCGGTACTGCGGTGACGCAGCTGTCGAGGTGGATTCCGGCACGTGCACAGCTGACGCGCCTCTGCGTATGAGCTCGTATAAGCCCGGAGACAAAGGCTTCGGAGCGGACTATATCAGCGTGTGTTTTGAGAATGCAAAGGAAGACTGGGGCAGGCTGTCCCATACAGATGTGGTTATAAATAAGCTGAAGGGGGCGAAGTGATGAAAATATCGTGCAGAAAACTGATTATCGTCACTGCGGCGCTCACGGCAGCGCTTGCCGGAACACTTGTGTATGCGGCTTATGACTCATCTGCGGATGTGAGCAGCCGCTTCAGCTCCGGCGCTGTGAACATCGAGACGGAGTGCTTTCAGGAAAAGAACGGAGAGCGTACAGAAGCAGACGAGCTGACAGTGCTGGATATCAGCAGCAGCGTTTCTTATATTCCGCAGATAACGAATAAGGCAGAGGATGCATATATAAGAGTAAGCCTTGAGGCAGAAAGCGCAGGAAAGAATGTTGATATCATGCAGTCTCTGCGCGGAATAAGCAGCAAGTGGAAAATCGCAGGCGGCTATATGTATTATACAGAAAAGCTGGAGCATAACGAATCTGTGGATTTGTGCAGCGGATTTGAAATTCCGCCGGACTGGGATTACAGGAGTGTAAACAGGCTTGATGTGAGAGTAGTGGCAGATGCGGTTCAGGCGGCCAATATGACGCCGGATTTCAGCTCGGAAACTCCATGGGGCGATATCGCAGTGGTATCCTCGGAGGTAAAAGATGAATACACTGTGAGAGAAAATGTGCCTGTGGCGGATAAAGGCGCGGTGAAAATCGTATGCAGCAGCTCAGGATTGACAGTATCGCGCGAGGCTCTGTTTGAGGATGAGTTTATGATGCCGGGAGGCAGCCGTACAGAGACACTGAAAATCAGAAATGATACAGATAAAAAAACAAAGGTGTTTTTCAAGGCTGAATATACCGAAAGCAGACTTCTTGACAGCATGACGATTAATATCACCGGCAGAAAAAATGTTTCAGCAGGAGAGGCAGAAGCGCAGATTATTTACAGTGGCCCGATGGCCGGCGAGACAGCCGACAAGTGGTTTAAAAAGGAAAGAACAATAGCAGAGCTGCAGCCCGGAGAAGAACGGCTGCTTGAGGTTACAGCGGAATTTCCGTCTGCAGCGGACAACGGATATCAGCTGCAGGAAGGAATGCATATATGGTATTTTGCGGCAGAAAAGGCAGACGCAGTTCAGGCTCCGAGGACAGGTGACACATGGACGATGCAGGCAGCGGCCATGCTTATGATTGTTTGTATGGCATCCGGCGGTGCGGCAGTCATCGCAATACGCAGAAAAAAGAGCATTAGCTGACACCTTTGCATGATAATATGCTATAATTGTACACAAGCAATAACAGCATTGAGCCTGAACAGAAAAGTAGGGCTGACTGCAGAAAGGAAGTGAATTCATGAGCGATTGTCTCTTTTGCCAGATAGGCGATGGAACGATACCGTCAAACAAGGTATATGAAGACGATAAAATCCTGTGTTTCCACGATCTCGATCCCCAGGCACCGGTGCATGTACTGATTATCCCGAAACAGCATATTGCATCTCTGGATGATGTCACTGAAGCTGACAGCGAACTTCTGGGATACATAATGACCAAGGTGAAGGAAATCGCAGCACAGCTCGGTCTTGAGAACGGTTACAGACTGGTAAACAACTGCGGTGAGGACGGTCTTCAGACTGTAAAGCATCTTCATTTTCATCTTTTAGGAAAGAGAAAGATGACATGGCCGCCGGGCTGATGACGGCTGTCTCATATGTGGCGGCAGCGGCGTGAACAGAGGCTGCGCATATAAAATGCAGAATGCTGTGGTGAAAAACAGAATGCCGCGCCGAAAAACATGAATATGTGACAAATAAAAAGACTGTATGCCGGTAAAGTCAGGATTCCCTGAAACGGGTGATTATGACCGGATACAGTCTTTTTGCATGTTGTGTTTTATTATCGGATCGGAGTATAAGCCTCCGAGTGCTGTCTGTTATGTTCTGCGGGCAGAATATCTGATTCCGCGGCCGCCGGGAAAACTTATAACCCGGCTTCCGATGCCCGGCATTAAAGGAGCTGCAGGTTTTTAAGCGAAAGATCGAGTATCGGGGCGGAATGCGTGAGTGCGCCGCTCGAAACATAATCCACGCCTATGTCTGCAAGTCTTTTGATATTTTCTTTTGTCACATTCCCGGAGCATTCGGTTTCAGCTCTGCCGTCGATTAGAGCCACGGCTTTTCTCATATCATCGTCTGACATATTATCCAGCATGATAATATCAGCGCCGGCCTCGAGTGCCTCGGCAAGCATTTCGAGATTTTCCACCTCGACCTCGATTTTGTGCACAAATGAAGCATATTCTCTCGCCATTTCAACGGCTCTGGCAACTCCGCCGGCGGCATTTATATGATTGTCCTTCAGCATTATGCCGTCCGAAAGATTGTATCTGTGGTTATATCCACCGCCGACCTTAACGGCATACTTTTCAAAAATACGCATGTTGGGAGTTGTCTTGCGGGTGTCCAGCAGTCTGATGCCGGTACCGTCCAGCATCCGGACCATTTCGTTTGTATATGTTGCTATGCCGCTCATCCTCTGAAGGAAATTCAGCGCCGTGCGTTCTCCGGAAAGAAGCGCGCGGGCATTTCCCTCTACAGATGCAATAAGCTGACCGGATGTGATTCTGTCACCGTCGCTGACGAAAGCAGTTACGGATGATTCGCCGTCAAGAAGCTTAAAAACTCTGCAGAACACATCAAGGCCCGCTATGATGCCGTCTTCCTTGCACAGCAGCTGTGCGCCCGCCCGGCGGTCAGCCTTCACGACCGCATTTGTGGATATGTCCTCAGAAGATATGTCTTCACGCAAAGCCGCAGTAATCAGAGGATCCATATTGTTTTTCATTGTGATTTCGTTTATCATGCCGACTCCTTTTTGTCTTTTCTGATAGCTTCAAGTATCTGTTTTTTGTTTTTCTCAGAGTATGCATCAGTATCGAGATATTCGTTCAGATCCAGACCATAAATCTCTGCAGTTTTTTCAAGAGGCAGCTCCGACAGCTTTGAGAGCTTCTCGGAGCGGGACGTATTCAACGAATCAGCGGCGCCGCATGCCGGATTAAGCTCCGGAGCAGCCGAGGATCTCTGTGCGGTGATGTGATTAGCCGCGCTTTCCGCGAATACCAGACTCTCGAGAAGAGAATTGCTGGCCAGCCTGTTGGCGCCGTGTACACCGTTGCAGCATGTTTCGCCTGAAGCGTAGAGATGATCCATAGATGTGCGGCTGTCAAGGTCAACATCGACACCGCCCATGAGATAGTGCTGCGCAGGCACGACCGGAATCCATTCGCGGGTGATATCATAGCCCTCTTCCAGGCATTTCTTATAGATATTAGGGAAGCGTTTTGTCAGATCGATACCCTTGATCGGAAGGAAAGACAGCCACACATGTTCAGTGCCGTCCTTCTGCATCCGGTCAAAAATAGCCTTGGATACAACATCACGGGGAAGCAGCTCGTCGACAAATCTCTGACCGTTTTTATCGTAAAGCTGCGCGCCTTCTCCTCTTACGGCCTCCGATATCAGGAATCTGCGTTCATTCTGTCTTGAAAACAGAGTAGTCGGATGTATCTGTATATAGCTGATGTTTTCAAGCTTTATGCCGTGTCTGAGTGAAATGGCGAGCGCGTCTCCCGTCAGATGCGAAAAGTTTGTGGAATTATCGTAAATTCCGCCGAGACCTCCGCATGCCCACATCACGTTGTCTGCAAAAGCTGCTCTCAGCTTACCGCTGCCGGAGGAGAGGAGGATTCCGTCGCACACATTGCCGCTGCAGAGGATATCCAGCATTGTCGTTTCGGTAAAAATTGTTATATTCCTGCGCTTTTCAACCTGGGCGAGAAGCTTTTCAGTGATTTCTCTGCCGGTGATATCATCGTGGTGGAGTATCCTGTTTGTCGAATGAGCGCCCTCACGCGTGAAGGAAAGCTGTCCGGCACTTTTGTTGAATTCAACTCCGTAGCCGATGAGTTCTCTGATGACGCTGCGGGAATTTTTAATCATAAAATCCACAGCCTCGACGCGGTTTTCATAATGTCCTGCTCGCATTGTATCCTCAAAAAAGCTGCTGTAGTCGTCATCTTCTCTGAGTACGCATATGCCGCCCTGGGCGAGGAAGGAATCGCTTTCTTCAAGTCCGCCCTTAGTGATCATAAGGATATTCATATCCTGCGGAAGATGGAGTGCGGTAAAGCAGCCGGCAACACCGGTACCGACGATAATAACGTCGTATTTGTTTTTCATGATCTGTCAGACCTTCTTTCTGATTACTCAGAGAGCTCAAGCATCTTTTTCATAGGTGCGTGGGCTCTTTCTATAAATTCTTTATCCATGACAACCTCGGTCACTTCATTCTCGAGAGTTTGTAAGATTTTCCCGAGGGTTATTTTTTTCATGTCGGGGCATATCTGCCTGTCGCCGGCTGCATAAAATTTCTTGTCCGGATTTTTCTTTTTCAGCTGATAAAAAACGCCGGTTTCGGTAGAAATGATGAATTCTCTGCAGCTGCTTTCCGACGCATGGCTGATGATTCCGGATGTGCTGCCGACATAATCCGCCAGCGCCGTAACCTCGGGCGGACATTCGGGATGCACGAGAACCTGCGCACCGGGATGGGCTTCTTTTGCAGCAAGAATCTGTTCTCTGCTGATATTATGATGAACATGACAGTATCCGTCATTGAAAATAAAGTTCTTTTCCGGGAGCTGATCTGCTATATAGTGCGCGAGGTTCTGATCCGGAATGAAAAAAATATTCTTCTGCGGCAGAGCAGTTACGATTCTGAGTGCATTTGATGATGTGACGCATACATCGCTGTGCGCCTTGAGGTCAGCTGTGGAATTTACATAACAGACAACTGCCAGGTCATCATACGCCGCACGCATTTCATTTATTTTATCAACCGATGCCATATGCGCCATCGGGCAGTCAGCATCGGGGGCAGGCATCAGGACTTTTTTCTCCGCATTCAGTATCTTGGCACTTTCGCCCATGAAAGAGACACCGCACAGAACGATGATATCCGCATCGGTTTTCGCAGCCATGTCGCTGAGGTAGTAGGAATCGCCCGTATAATCCGCAATTTCCTGAACTTCATCAGGGACATAGTAGTGCGCCATAATGACCGCATTTTTTTCTTTTTTCAAATCCTGTATTTTCCGGATTGCTTCATTCATAACATAAACTCCTTTATTATAACCTTTTGTCAGTTGACATAATCGGCAGAGGTCACCCTGCCTGTTATAAGACTTTGTGTAAAATTGTAATGAGTATACCACTTTTTCGAAAAATAAACAAGACATATGTCTTTAATTATGTCATGACAGCATGGCGCGCTGCAGTCCGTCTCTCACGGCAGCGCTTATGCACAGCAGCGTCAAAAAACTGTATGAATATATAAGAGAAAATGTTAAAATACTGATATACCGTCTGAATGAGAGATTGAATCCGGAGCTCTGATTGTCAGCCGGACAAAATGCTGCCGATGGATATCGGACCGGGTGTGTGATGATTCTGAGCAGTATTGATATAGAGGAATACCGGTGAACATAATAACTAAAGGAGGTTTTTTTGTGTCAGTGGCACTAAGTTTAATTCTTGTTGTTTTTTTCCTGCTGATGAATGCGTTTTTCGTTATTGCGGAATTTGCTCTTGTCAGAGTCAGAAAGTCGCAGCTGCAGATTGCCGAGGAGGAGGGAAAGAGCGGCGCAAAGGCGGCACTGATTATAGCAAACAATGTCAATGCATACCTTTCGGCATGCCAGCTCGGTATAACTCTGGCATCGCTGGCACTGGGATGGCTTGGAGAACCGGCAGTATCCGAGCTGATTCGACCGGCACTTTCACTGCTTCATATTCCGGAATCGGCGGTTTCGGCGATATCCGTGGCAGTGGGCTTTGCGCTGGTGACAGCACTGCATATAGTGGTCGGTGAACTGATCCCGAAATCTCTTGCGATTTTTTCAACTGACAGATACGCAAGACTCACGGCAGCCCCGCTCGTGTGGTTTTACAGGATAACCGCACCTATAATGTGGCTGTTCAATTCAGTGACGAACGGTGTGGTGAAAATCATGGGACACGAGGATCCGCAGGAGCAGGAGGTCTATACGGGAGAGGAAATCCAGCTTCTTATTGATGAGAGTACGAAGAGCGGACTGATTGACCCGAAGCAGAACGAATTTGTTGCCAATATATTCGACCTGTACAACAAGGATGTATGCTCGATAATGACACCGAGAACAAACATGGAATGCTTTGACCTCAATCTTCCGTACAAAGAAAATCTCGAGATGATAAAGCGCTGCAAGTATACAAGATATCCGGCATGCCGCGGAGACAAGGATCATATAGAGGGCTTCATACATCTCAAGGATCTTTACTGGAACGATGAGAAAATAAGCGGAACGAATTATGAAAATCTGCCGGTTAGGGAAATTATTGCGGTTTCGGAGATGCTGCCGCTGAAGCGCCTGATACAGATTATGCAGGACAAGGAGGCAAAATTCGTGCTTGCTGTCGATGAATACGGCGGAACAGCAGGAATCGTGACATTTTCAGATGTAATGAAGCAGATTTTCGGAAGCCTCGACGATGAATATATACAGAGTGAAGAGTCTGAGGTTGTGTTCCTGAGCTATGACAGCTTCCTGATTGACGGATCGCTGCCTGTTTCGGAGCTCACGGAATTAATGGGTTTTGAGCCGGATAAGGTTGAGGAATGTGAAACGGCGGCCGGGCTCCTGCTGAATATATTCGACAAAATTCCTGCAGAAGGGGAGAACATCTCCGTGGAAGACAAAAATATCAAAGTGACATTTACAGTTCTGAGCATGGACAGACACCGCATAGACAGAATCGGTGTGAAGATAGAAAAACAGCAGGCAGAGGGAGCCGCTTCAGGAGAAGAAAGCCGGAGCAGCTGATGCATTGAGAGCAGGAATTAAAATTCACAGCACGTAAAAAAATCTTGCATAACGCCGCATAAAATAGTATAATAGCAACGTTATAAGCAAGCCGTTCTTAGGTTAAATAGATTTCTGAAAAGTCAGGAGGTGAAACGGGAAATGGCACAGGTAATAGTAAGAGAAAACGAAAGCTTAGAAAGCGCATTAAAGAGATTTAAGAGATCATGCGCAAGAGACGGAGTTATGTCCGAGCTCAGAAAGAGAGAGCATTACGAGAAACCAAGCGTAAAGAGAAAAAAGAAGTCTGAAGCTGCAAGAAAAAAGGCTAAGAAATATTAATCGCAGAAAATAAATTTGCAGAAAAAATAAGATAAGAGGTGTTTTAATTGACCTTAAAAGAAAGACTCAACGCTGACTTTAAGGAAGCGATGAAAAACAAGCAGAAGGTTCGAAAGGACACGATAAGCTTTGTAAGAGCTGCCATCAAGCAGTTCGAGGTTGATAACAGGGAAGAAATCGATGATGCAGGCATTGCATCCATTTTGGCCAAACAGGTGAAAATGCGAAAAGACGCCCTCGCTGATTTTGAATCAGCCGGAAGAACGGATCTTGTAGATGCTTATAACGCAGAAATCGAAGTACTTACAGAGTATATGCCTCAGCAGCTCACTGCAGAAGAAATCGCAGATGTTGTGAAGGAAACTGCAGCGGCAATGGGGATAGAACAGGGCAGCGGCAAGGCGTCCATGGGCAAGCTCATGGGAGCGACGATGCCTAAGGTCAAGGGAGTTGCGGACGGCAACGATGTAAAAACTGCAGTTCTGCAGTTCCTTGGATGAACATACAATATATAGATAATGTATGCCGGGCGATGATGATAGCGAAAGATATCATCATCGCCTTTTTGATTTTTTTTTATCATTTTTATTGTGCAGATACAGTTAAAAATGGTATAATTTTGGACAGGCTTAATTTTGAACGGAAAACAGTGATAAAAAGTTAGTACAGAACATGACGCTTGAGAAAGGAAAAGAGATGAAAAAGGTATTTTCTCTGATACTGTCGCTTGTGATTGCATGTGCGATTGCATTGCCGGCAGCGACAACAGAAAGTGAAGCAGCATTCAGCGCAAGAACAACTGTGCCGGCATACGGATCGGCGGCAGGATCGGCATATTACTATACGAATAATAATATATTCTACCGTTCAGGATACGGACCGAATCAGGTTCGCAGAAGTGACGGCAAATATGTTACAGGAAACTGTACATGGTATGCATACGGACGTGCGAGTGAGATTCTGGGAAAAACCTTTAACACAGCCTTCAGATGGGATGCATCCAAATGGTGGGATATAAACAAGCAGGGAAATTATTATCCTTACGGCAGTACCCCGAAAGTCGGCGCCATCGCATGCTACAGCACACATGTGGCGGTAGTTGAGAAAGTAGTCAACGGCAAGCCTTATGTGTCTGAATCAAGCTGGACGCTTTCCACGTCAAAGCCGACATCGGCGTCAAATATCGTATTTCATTACGGAACACCATGGAGCAGCAAACTCAAGGGATACATATATATAACGGATTCAACATCGTCCTCAGCCACTGCGACCAGCGTGAGCTACAGCGTCAAGATTACGGACAGCGATCTTAACATGAGAACAGGTCCGGGAACATCATATACGAGAATAGGATATGTGAAAAGCGGCACATACAAGGTCGATCAGGAATGCGGCAACTGGGTGAGACTTGCAGACAGCGGTTACTGGGTATGCAGCTCATATGTGACCAAAGTCACCACAACAACTGAAACAGTTGTCAGCACAGGAACTGATGCGAACTATACAGTGAAGATTTCCGCTGTCAATCTCAACATGAGAACAGGCCCGGGAACGTCATATACGAGAAAGGGATATATCAGCCCGGGAACATATACCATAACCAAGACCAGCGGCAACTGGGGTCTTGTTAAAGAGACCGGTTACTGGGTATGCCTGACATATACGACAAAGGTGACAACGAGCAGCTCAAACAGTTCGTCCTCAAACTCATCATCGAGCAGCACAGGAAGCTCCGGTACCAGCTATCAGGTCAAGGTAACTGCCGACGCGCTCAATATGAGAACGGGTCCGGGAACGAGCTACAGCTCCAAGGGACTGCTGACCAGAGGAAGCACCCGTACAATAATTGCAACGAAGGACGGCTGGGGACAGATGAGTGAGAACGGCTACTGGATTAAGCTCTCATACACTACTCCTGTAAATGCCGAATACAATGTCAAGGTAACTGATAATGACCTCAATATGAGAACAGGTCCGGGAACATCGTATGCAAGCAAAGGATATGTATCGACCGGAGTACATACTATAGTGCAGACGGATAACGGATGGGGCAAGCTCAAGAGCAACGGTTACTGGATAAAGCTGTCGTATACAACGAAGCTGTAAACGATGCATGCATTGAAAAGAAAGTTAAAAGTAAATTATTAATGAAATAACAATAGCCTGCTTGCTTAATGCCGAGCGGGCTATTGCTGTACAATAAGCATAATCAGGTGGTGTTTTATGTTCTTACCGATAAACAGAAAAGATATGATGGAAAGAGGCTGGGATCAGGTCGATTTCGTGCTCGTGACGGGAGATGCATACGTGGATCATCCGTCATTCGGAACATCGATAATCAGCAGAGTGCTGGAATCGCACGGATTCCGTGTGGCAATACTGGCGCAGCCGGCATGGAATGATGCAGAAGACTTCAGACGATTCGGAAAGCCCAGACTCGGATTCCTGATAAACAGCGGCAACGTGGACTCGATGGTGAACCATTATTCCGTGTTCAAGCACAGGCGGCGAAGAGATGTCTACTCCCCCGGCGGGCAGACAGGCAGAAGGCCGGACCGCGCGGTGATAGTTTACAGCAACCGCGCACGCGAGGCCTACAAGGATGTTCCGATAATAATAGGAGGACTGGAAGCAAGCCTGAGGCGGCTGGGGCATTACGATTACTGGGATAATAAAGTCAGACGTTCTGTCCTTATGGATTCCAGGGCAGACATACTGATATACGGCATGGGTGAACGGGCATGTGTCGAAATCGCAGAAGCACTTGATTCAGGACTGAGTGCATCAGATATCACATGGATAAACGGCACATGCGTCAGAATGAAGGAGCCGTATATAATGGACGATGATGTGCTGCTGCCGGACTTTGCAGCTATAAAAAACTCAAAGGAAGAATACTGCAGAAGCTTTGCACTGCAGTACAGGAGCAATGAACCGGTATGCGGCAGACGACTGATAGAAAAATACGACGATACAAATTACGTGGTGCAGAATCCTCCGCAGCCGCCGCTCGAGCGGGAGGAGCTGGATATTTTATATGAACTGCCGTTCATGCGTGACTGGCATCCTTCATATGAAGAAGCAGGGGGAGTTCCTGCGATAGAAGAAGTAAAGTTCAGCATAACGGCAAACCGCGGGTGCTTCGGCGGCTGTGCGTTCTGCGCGATAACATATCATCAGGGAAGAGAAGTCAGGAGCAGAAGTAAAGAGTCGATAGTGCGCGAGGCTGAAATCATGAAGCAGCAGGACGGCTTTAAGGGGTATATTCACGATATAGGAGGCCCGACCGCGAATTTCAGAAATCCGTCATGCGAAAAGCAGAAAAAGCACGGGATGTGTCAGCATAAGGACTGCCTGTTTCCAAAGCCATGCAGTCAGCTTAAGGTCGACCATGCAGAGTACATGGATGTGCTGAAAGCAGTACGCGAGCTGGACGGCATTAAAAAGGTCTTTATCAGATCGGGGATAAGATACGATTACGTAGTCGCTGACAAGGATAAAAGGTTTATGAAGGAGCTCTGCATGCATCATGTGAGCGGGGTTCTGAAAGTGGCACCTGAGCATATTTCGCCGCAGGTGCTCAGGAATATGAGAAAACCGGCAAAAGAGGTTTTTGAAAAATTCAGCGATGAGTACAGCAGAATGAACAGAAAGCTCGGCAAGAAGCAGTATCTTATACCGTACTTTATTTCCTCGCATCCGGGCAGCACGCTCGATGATGCCGTCGAACTGGCGCTTTACATGAAAAAAACAGGGTTTGTGCCGGACCAGGTGCAGGATTTTTATCCGACGCCGGGGACATTGGCGACATGCATGTACTATACGGAAATGGATCCGTTCACGATGAAAAAAGTTTATGTTGCCAAAACCGAGGAAGAAAAGAAGATGCAGAGGGCACTGCTTCATTTCAATAAGCGCGAGAATCGCCGAACGGTTATAAAGGCATTGAAGAAAGCGGGGCGCGAGGATCTGACGGAGGTGCTGCTGCGATGAAAATACTGCAGGATGTGATGCAGGCTTTTGATGCCGGGCGTATGCAGTACGAAAAGCTGATGGCCGGCGGCGCATCTGAAGGCGGGCACAGTCCGCTGAAATTCAGGACTGAAGAGATATACGGGAGCCAGACATCGCCTGAACCCGCCGCCGCAGCTGATGAATCCGAAAACTCTGCAGCTGCAGGGAAAATAGTATCGGCGGACAATCTCGAGTATATGACGTACCTTCTCAAAGACGGAGGCATGAGCGGAAAGCTGCAGCTGATTTATGCCGATCCGCCGTTTTTTTCAGGCAGCAGATATGAGGCCTCAGTAAGACTCGAATCAGAAAAGCTGGGCACGTCCTCGCTTCTGAAGGTGGGCGCATACGATGACAGGTGGCGGAGCGGAATCGGCGGATATATCGAGATGCTCACGCCAAGACTGCTGATGATGAGAGAGCTTCTTTCCGAAACAGGGTGCCTGTGGGTTCATCTTGACTGGCACAGTGTTCATTATGTGAAAGCAGTTCTTGATGAGATTTTCGGTCCGGAGAATTTTGTAAACGAGGTCATCTGGACATATAAATCCGGCGGCGCGGCAAAGCGGAGCTTTGCAAAAAAACACGATACGCTGCTCTTTTACAGTAAAAGCGGCAGGTATGCATCTAAATTCGAGGTGCCGCAGGAAAAGTCATACAATCGCGGGCTCAGACCCTACCGGTTCAAGGGGGTTGAGGAATTCTGCGACGATAAGGGCTGGTATACCATGGTAAATATGAAGGATATCTGGAGCATTGATATGGTTGGGCGGACGTCGGCCGAGCGGAACGGATATGCCACACAGAAGCCGGAAGCGCTGCTTGAGCGTATTGTAAAATCCTGCAGCCGTGAGGGCGATCTGTGTGCGGATTTTTTTGCCGGTTCGGGGACGCTGGGAGCGGTGTGTCATAAAACGAATCGGAAATGGATAATGTGCGACAGCAGCGGAATCGGCACAGCGGTGCAGATAGAGAGAATGGCGGACTGCGGAGCACGGTTTGCGGTTGAACGCATTGAATGCGGTGAAAGCACTGTAACTGAACGCAGTGAAAGTGCTGAAAATGAAAGCAGTGTTCAGACTGCAGCGGAATGCGGCGGCAGTGCAGATAATGATGCCGATGCCGGCAGGGCAGCTGATGTCGGCAGGGCTGAAACAAGCCGCATATCGGTGAAGCTGAGCGGCAATCGGATTGAAATCACCGAATACCGCCCAGAGAGTTTGAGTAATCCGGTTAATAACGATTTTCGGATTAATATATGTGACCGGAAATCAGCGGTGCAGCTGAATGAATATGCGCAGAAGGACAGTCTGAGTCTGCTAAAGCTCTGGAGCGTTGATTCCGACTATGACGGTATTGTGCACCGTGCCGAAAAAGTGATTTCCGGAAGTGAAAAAAGCTGCTCTGTACCTGGTCAGGCAGCCGCGGCTGATATTGCAGATACAGCAGATACGGCAAAAGCTGCCGCTGCCGTCAATCCTGCAGATGCAGCAGATTCAGCCGCTGCTGTCAATTCTGCCGGTATAGTAAATTCAGCCGGTACGGACACAGGCAGTGCATGCGCCGGCAGATGCACCGGAGATATTCATATCCTCGGATATGATGTGCTGGGAAACATGTTTGAAGTAAGCATTGAGTTGTAAAATTCAATGCTTTTTCTGTTTTTTGCCTGTTTACAGGGCTGTGTTATTATACTGAACTTTTGACTTGAATATCTGAATATTGTATAATCTACCCATATCATCTCAGCCGGTCGGTGCTTAAAATTCAAAGCAGCTGCCGGATGAGCAGTCCCCGGGGCTGCAGTAAGCAGATCACAGTAAGCAGGCTGCAGCATGGCCGTGAGAGCTGCCGGATAAGATTGACAGACGTCCTTTTAATTGCCCGGAGTATGAATTTCAAGGTTCGGCATATCATTCCGGTGCGGGAAGTTTCAGGAAATAACATGCAGTTCAGGCATGGGAAAGTTTTATAACAACACAGCAAATATGAATACAGAAAAAAACACATTGAAAAAAACAATAATCACATTCAAGGAGCCGGAAAGCAGGCTGTCATACAATGTATCATCTGCGATGCAGGGGGTGCTTATGGAAAACGTCTCATACGGCTTCGGTGAGCGGATGCATGAAAACGGCAGCAAGCCGTACAGTCAGCACCTTGTTTACGAAAGCTCGCTTCCGGTCTGGACGATAAACACACTGAGCGGCGAGGCGGAAAGAGAACTGGCAGACCCGCTCATGAAACCTGAATGCACACAGATATATCTCAGAAACAAAGATATGTTTCTGGAAATAGCAGGCAAGAGCCAGTCGGAGATTGAATTCGATGAACTTCTGCAGAGCACTTTTTTTGCAGAGTGCAGCCGTTACATAAAGATAAGATTCAGAACACCGACCGCATTCAAGACAAACGGCAGATATCAGTTCTACCCTACAGTCCGGCATATCATCAAAAGCCTTGCCGGCAAATTCAACGCATGCGGATTTGAAGCGGAGATAGACCTCACGGATGATATCGAAAGCATGGAGGAAAATATAGATATAGCAGACTATTCACTGCGCAGTACATTTTTTTATCTCGAGGGCGTCAGAATACCATCATTTACGGGGTGGGTGATGCTGAGAATCAGAGGCCCGCAGCAGCTGGCGAATCTGATGCATCTGCTTGTGCGGTTCGGAGAATATTCCGGAGTGGGAATCAAAACCGCCATGGGTATGGGAGCAATCGAGATTGAGGAAAGAAAGGAGCCGGTAAAGCATGAAAAAGCAAAAGCTTGAAATAATCATCGGAGCACTGCTTCACGATATAGGCAAGGCATTGTTCCGATGCCATGATACGAATGTTCCGCATTCACAGTCAGGTGCGGAATGGCTGCAGGGAATCGGGATTACGAATAAAAGTATCCTCGAGCAGGTGAGATATCATCACAGCAAAGAGATACGAGAGGCCGGCGGGGCGCTTGCGGACAATTCGCCTGCGTTTATCACGTACTGGGCGGACAATGTCGCCGCAGGAGCAGACCGCCGCGATAATGCAGCCTCGGGCAGTGAAAATTATGCGTCCGGCGGTGATAATGCAGCCTCCGGTCCCGATAATGCAAAGCGGCAGGGTTCTGTCTATGTCAGGAATGCCGCGCTGGAGAGCGTGTTCAACATTCTGAACAGCAATAATGAAAAAAATGTTTACATGTCCGGGATTATTGATGAAAACGGAGCAATCAACTATCCGGTTCCGGAAGATGCGCAGATTACTCCGGAAACATACAGCAGAATCCTCGACAATATCAAAGACTCGATAAAGGGCATGATGAAGACATCGGCAGAGAATTCAAGTGCGCCGGCAGAACGGGAAAATCAGGCGGATTGTGAAGTCCGGACTTCGGCGGGCCATGAAGCACAGGCTCAGGCGAGCGGTCTTGAGCTGGATGAAAAAAGCATCAATTCGCTCCTTGAGATTCTGGAAGCGAACCTGGCATTCGTGCCGTCATCAACCGACAGCAGACAGATCTGCGACATTTCGCTGTTCGACCATATGAAAATCACAGCGGCAGCCGCATCGGCAGTATATGACTACCTTGAAGAACAGCAGATTACAGATTACAGAGAAACGCTTTATAAAAAAGGCGCAGATTTTTACGATGAAGAAATATTCCTGCTCTGCAGTATGGATTTCTCGGGCATTCAGAATTTCATATATACCATAGCCACATCAAAAGCACTGAAAAACCTGCGGGCGCGGTCTTTCTATCTTGAAATAATGATGGAGCATATCGTGGACCAGCTTCTGAACGAGCTCGGATTATCGAGAGCAAATCTGCTTTATACCGGCGGAGGACATGCATATCTCCTGCTGCCGGACACAGCGGCATGCAGAGAGACAGTTGACGGATACTGCAGAAGACTCAACCACTGGCTTACAGACAATTTCGGAACAGACCTTTATATGGCCGCGGGGTATACGAGCTGCTCCGCGAATGCACTGATGAACAAACCCGGCGGAAGCTACCGTGCGATTTTCCGCAGAGTAACGGAAAAGTTATCATACAGCAAGTCGCACCGATATACAGCAGAAGATATTATCAGGCTCAATTCAGCACAGAACGAGAATCACGAGCGGGAATGCATAGTATGCGGGCGCAGCAGCCGGCTGGTGAGTGACGACAGGTGCGAGACCTGTGATGCCCTTGAGGCGATGTCATCGGAGATAATAGAGAAGGATTTCATTGTGATACTGACGGCAAGGCCGGAGAAAAAAGCACTGAAGCTTCCGGACGACTGCTTCATGATAATGGAAAACCGGCAGCAGGTGCTTGAAAGAATAAAGATGGACAAGTCATACCTCAGATGCTACGGTAAAAACAGGCGGTTTGCGGGAGAAAATCTTGCGACAAAGCTCTGGGTCGGCGATTACAGCAGCGCGAGCGAGTTCAGCGAGCTGGCGGCTGCAGCACAGGGTGTAAGACGAATAGCGGTCCTCAGAGCAGACGTGGACAACCTTGGGCAGGCGTTTGTGGCAGGTTTTGAGGAAAAGAACACGAGCCTTTCGCGCACGACAACATTTTCGAGAAAGCTGTCGGAGTTCTTCAAGCTGCACATCAATCATATACTGAGAAACCCGGAATTTTTTATCGGAAAAGCGCCGGCATCCGGACAGAATGCAGTGCGCGGAGAGAATACATTGTGCAGAAATACTGCATGCGGAGAGAACACTGCATGCGGGGAGTATACTGCGGGCGGCAGATCAGGCAATGATGCAGGCTCTCCGGCAGACAGAAATTCCTCGGCAGGCGGAAATTCCTCAGCCGGCAGAAATTCCTCGACCGGCAGGAATGCGCTGATAGTTTATTCCGGCGGTGACGATGTTTTCCTTATCGGCAGCTGGGATGATGTGATCGGATTTGCGGTGGATCTGCGCAGAAGCCTGGAAAAATATACTCAGGGCACACTGACGATATCCGCAGGTATCGAGCTGTATCCGGAGAAATATC
>CAVECM010000034.1:0-21304 GCA_963614095.1 Bacteroidaceae bacterium | reverse complement strand
TTAATCTTATTATTCATGCCGTCTTTTCCTCCTGATATATCAGGTTTCTCCTGCGTAGAAGAGTATAATTCACAGGTAAATTATACTTGATTTAAAAGAAGCAGACAACCGGAATTACCATGTAAAAATACAATGAAACCGGCTTGCTATTCATCCTTATTTTGCTTTTGAACAATAAAGCTTCCTGCACGCTTGATGCAGGAAGCTTTTGTAAAAGTGAATAATTTTTAAGAAATCAAATCTTTAATTTTCATCATCGGGAGCATTTTCGCTGAAAGTCATTTTCTTTGTAGTCTTGAAGCCCTTTGTGGATATTGCAAGATATACAAAACCAATGAGAGCCCAGATGCCGCCAAGAATCAGAGCAAATCTGCCCAGATTAATCCATATCAGAAAACATACTACAGCACCGATTGCAGGAGCAATCAGATAGCTGCATATGTTCCACAGACCGGAATTCTTCTTCTGATCGAAAAAGTAGTACTTTATTACAGCTAGATTAACAATAGTAAATCCTGCAAGCGCACCGAAATTAATGACAGACGATATTGAAAGCAAATCAGTTAAACTTGCTACTACAGCTGCAAGAACGCCCAGAAACAAGATATTTCTTGATGGAGTCTTGAATTTCGGATGAACATGTGCAAAGAATTTTTCAGGGAGGACTTTATCTCTTCCCATACCATAAAGCAGTCTGCTTGCAGATGTCTGTGCTGCAATACAGCATGTAATGCACGTTACTACGTATATGCCTGTCCATATGTATCCAAGAACTGTTCCGCCGATGTATGATATTAACTCAGTTGATGCAGTATCAGGATCGACAAATTCTTTCCAGCCGGTAGGCCATGCAAGCTGCATTACATATGAGTATATTACAAAATATAACCCCATACCTATTGTAATAATAATAATTGCTTTGCCGACATCTTTCTTTGGATTGATGGCTTCTTCAGAAAGAGTAGTAACCGCATCGCATCCCAGGAAACACATAACAAGAATCGAGGCCGCCCCGATTATACCGCTCCAGCCTACATCCTGGAATTCTTCATGACTGTAAATCCCTCTGATATCAATGAGTGTAGCTTCTCCGCCGCCCATGCAGATGTATCTCAGCATGAGAACGAAGAACCCTATCATAAATATTGCAGCTATTACAACGAAAAAATTATTGACTTTAGCCATAATATCAACGCCTATATACTGGACGAATGTCAGTATAGCGCAGCTGATAAGAACAAATACCCATCCGGGAATTGCAGGGATTAAAATATTCATATAAAGTCCTAAAAGCAGATAGCTTAAGCAGCCAAGCAGGGCATAGTCTATAAGCATTACCCAACCGGTCATAAAGCCCAGATTAGGGTTGAAAACCTTGGATGCATATGTAAATGCCGAACCGGTTTCCGGATAAGCACGTACCATTTTTGCATAGCTGAAAGCAGTAAATGCCATTGCGATAGTAGCGATAGCATATGCTAAAGTAATCATCCCGTGCGTCATTTGGGCGGTAATACCCATATATGTCATTACAGTTGATAATGACATCTGAGCAAGACCAAAAATAACTAATGAGCCAAGCCCCAGTGTTCTCTTTAATTTTTCATCATTCATATTATTTGAATCCTTTCCCAATATATGGCGGCAGGTAAAACTTTGTCAACGGCAGACTCATATTGCATACAGTATGAGTTTATTTTACCCGCCAGCCATATTACATGCCGCATAATTTAATTGCCGACTTGTCTGTTCTCACTAAAGAATCTTGATAAAATTGATGTTTTTACTTGTTAATGCGGCCGGATGCTTTTCTTTCTTTCTTAGCAGCTATGGTAGCGGAGTCGATCTGGCTCATATCGTTAAAGTCGATAATCTGTCCTTCTTTAGCTACACACATGATGTTTTCATACTTAACATTATTTATATCTGCAAGAGGATTTTCCTTAAGGAGAAGGAAATCTGCATCCTTTCCTACCTCAAGAGTGCCCTTTCTGTCATTAATTCTCAGAAGCTCTGCTCCGTTTACAGTTGCAGCAAGAAGCACCTCTGCGTCAGTCATGCCTGCATTCTTCAATTCATACATTTCATTGTGAGTATACATGCCGTAAGGAGTCAGTTTGCTGCAGAATGAGTCGGCACCTACAGCGATTTTTATACCTGCTTTTTTTGCACGTTTGAAACTTTTCTGTATACGATCTATTTCTTTTGCTCCCAGAGTTTCACCGACACATCCTGTCAGATCTCTTTCCTTAGGAGGATCGAACTGTTCGTACCAGTCTATATAGAGACCAATTGTAGGAACAAGAGTGATTACAGGATTTCTCTCTTCAGGCGGAAGACCTCTCTGCAGAGCTGCGTAGCGCTCATACCAGGTAATCATTTCTTCGTCAAAGTCTTCTCCATGCTCAATACTGTCAACTCCGGCTTCGATACATCTCTTGATTGATTCTTTATTTTCACAGTGTGCAGCTACAGGGACACCGAATTCTCTTGCCTCAGCAACCATTACCTTAATCTCTTCAAGAGTATAGTGAGTATCTGTTTCTTTTTCCCAGTCATTTATTCCGCCGCCGGATGCCCAAAGTTTGATTGTTTTGGAGCCTTCTCGCAGAACAAGTCGGCAAGCTTTTCGAACCTCGTCAACACCGTCAGCGATAATACCCCATGGATGATGTTCTTTAACAAATTCTTGAGGGAAGTGTATGCTGTCTGCATGTCCGCCCGATCTTGTCAAACCTCTGCCGCAAGGTACAATGGTTGGACCCTGTATAAAGCCGCCTTCAATCATATTTCTGAGATATATACCATAGCGGGAGATATCTCTGACACTGGTAAAACCGTGTCTTAAGCTTTGCTGACACTGCTCGACAGATCTCATTGCCTGCTCAAAATCATTTTCACAGACCCAGTCTTTGTCACTTGATTCATATACACCGCCGTAATGTACATGGCAGTCAACAAGTCCCGGAATCATATAAGCGCCATTTGCATCGTAAGTATTTGCTCTTGACTTCGATTTGCTGGGCTTTATATCTGTTATTTTCCCGTCTTTAATTTGAACCATGTAATTTTCTTTAATCTCACATTTGTTATTGGCACAATCAATAAGGTTTACATTAGTTATAAGATATTCACCATTTGCACATGCGTCTTTTAAATTATTAAGCATTGTAGGTCTCCTTTCAAAACAATGGATTGAAATTTAAATAAATTGTATTCATATCCGGAACTATCTTCAATGATTAGAATGTATAATTTTCAAATAATTATGTTTTTTCTTAATAACTAAGTAGACAAAAGGACATATTTATAATATTATTATAAATAAATGTGTTTTGGATATCGAGACGGGAGAAGAATGAAATGTATAAAGATAAGGTTTTATTTGATTTTGGTTTACCTTTAGCTGTAGAACTGGGCAGACTTGATGAAAACGCAGCAGTAATTCTGCGGGAGCACGTTACAATTATTCTGGTTCTGGAAGGGAAAATTTTGTTTGATAATGTTCGCCATGCTGAAGTGTATGAAAAAGGGGATATATATCTGCTTGAATGCGACAGTCCGGTAAAGGTATTAAAGAAGAATAAAGGTGAGGCATTGATTATTCTTTTATCTTTTGACAACTCTTATTATTCTTTAAAGTTTCCGTATATATATGCAGCCGCTTTCAAAGAAAATCCTAAAACAATTAAAAAGAACTTTCTGGAAAAAATAATAAATATGGTTATATCGGTCCTTATATTCGAATCACGCAGTTATGCAGCACTGGAGGCAGAATCCAGCCGTTTACTGGCAGAAATTGTGCGGTACCATCAGTTTTATTCAGAAAATCTCTTGAAGGAAGCTGTTGATGATAAACAAGTTCAAGAATATATTAACTTCATGGAAGGGCTAATGAATTACATAGCGGATAATTACAGAAATAAGGCAACGCTTAATTCATTTGCGGCAGCCAGTCATTTAAGCTCCAATTATCTTTCGCATACAATCAAAAGAATAAGCGGATGGACGTTTCAGGAAATGCTTTCCTTCATCAGATGCATCAAATCTCAGGAATTTCTTCTTGATGAAAATTGTAAAGAAGGAAGGCTCGCTATGGATATGGGGTTTTCATCTTCAACGTACTATATAAAAAACTTCAGCAAATATTTTGGGGTTTTGCCATGTCAATACAGAGAAAGCCTCGGTATTGACATGCTGGGAAAAATCAATTATGACCGGAAAAAGGAAAACATACTTTCATTAATAAAAGAGTTTGCAGAACAGAAAAATATCAGTATATCGTTTCTTAATGGTATCAGATTTACTCATAACACGTGTGATATAAATACTAATATTGAAATCTATAAAAATGTTCTTTCTGATATGGGAAGAATCAGCAATATTCGGACGCAGATGACAGAAACCGCGCATATGATGTTTGAAGAACTGCATAAAAGCTTCAGAATATCCATTATTACAATTGACGTAGAAACTTCATTAAAGAAGATTGAGCCGGGAATACTGTATAATATTTCAAGAAATATTAACGGTCTGCTTAATCTGGGTTTTACTGTTGCACTTGAAACAAAGAATTTATCGAGGCAGAATATAAAGCTTATTGCGGATTTTTTTGATTTTTATTCTAAAATATACAGAGACAACATATCGATAATCAAAGTACTCATAAGGATGGATTTATCAGAAAAGCAGATGGAGAGTGTTAAAAAAACGTTTGCAGCCAATCTTTTTGATATGGTAGGGCTTAACATTGAGATAATATCCGACAGCGCATATATGAGTGAAATCAATTATATAAATGAGTTGTATGATTCATTTGTTATAACACCCTTCGCAATGGATGAACTTTTTAATCCGCAGAACTGGAACAGAGAAATAGCTTTTTCGCTGATTGATGAAGTAAATGTGCAGGGTATGTTTTTAAAAGGCGGAAATGGTTTGCTGGCATGGAACGGAGTAAAGAAGCCATGGTGGTATGCATATATTATGGTTTCTAAACTATACGGCGTAATTGTGGACAAGGGAGAAGATCATATAATCACAAATGATAACGGCAGAATCGCAATACTGAGTTTCAATAAATGCGGCCTGGATGGGAGCATGTTAAGCCAAATAAAAAACGCGGCACAGCTTGATGAAGCAATAGAATATGGAAAAAATATGCGGAGAGAACACAGCTTCCATTTAACAAATATATACGGCACAATTAAAGCTACACATTACTCGCTGAATAAAGATACATGCCTTTATTCAAAGTGGGCGGAATTGAATTTCAAGGAATCCATCACGGGTGAAGAAGAAAGCATAATGTCTACTGTCTGTCATCCGGATATAAGCTTTAAAGTACTGGAGGCCAGAGGAGAGCTTGATATTACAACCATTGAAAACACTTTCGGCGTTTCGCTGATTGTTTTGGAAAAGATATAAGGTGCAGCATTGACTAATTGCATTGCAGCAGCGGCATTTCGCATAGTCTAAAACAAAATGCCCTTCTGCATCAGCAGAAAGGACATTTTCCTGTAATTCGAACTTTCATGGATTCATTGTTTAAAAACAATCCATCGCTTATAAGCGGTCTGCAGCTGCTGAACGGTTTATCCCATATAAAGCAATCTATCGCTCATAAACGATTTCACCGTCGATTACTGTCATGTCAGCCTTGACGGATTTGATTTTCTCGACAGGTGTCTTGAGAATATTTTCGGAGAGCACCACGAGATCAGCCAGCTTGCCGGGCTCGATGCTGCCCTTTATATCCTCCTCGAGGGAAGCATACGCACCATTATAGGTGTACATTCTTATGGCATCCATGATGCCGACGCACTGACCGGCTCCGGCAACAGTTCCGCTGCACTTGTCCGCCCTGGTTATAGCACCGTAAAGCCCGATCATAGGATCGGCTGCGATAACAGGCGAATCAGAGCCGAGCGCGGCGGTAATGCCGTTGTCGAGATAAGACTTCAGCGGGAACATATAGTTCACTCTGTCGCCGTAATACTTCACATATATCTCAGCATTCTCATTGAAGAATCCCGGATTCGGAATCGGCACGATGCCGGCCTTCTTTATTCGTGCAAGAAGCTCTTCATTGATAATGCCGCAGTGCTCGATTCGGTGTCTGCACGGACGCGGATTCTGAGCCATAGCACGCTCAATCGAGGTGAGAATAACATTTACAGCAGCATCGCCCACTGCATGAGCCGAAACATTGAATCCCGCATTGTGCGCCTTTATAATAATATCATCAGATTCCTCCTGCGTGTAAAGCTGTATGCCCTTCAGGTTCGGGTCGTGGCTGTATGGCTGTGTAGTGGAGCATGAAGGTCCGCTTGTGCTGCCGTCAATCAGAATCTTCACATGTCCCAGGCGGAAATGTTCATCGCCGAGACCGCCGTGTATTCCTGTCGAAATGAATCTGTTCACCCATTCGATTGTCTTCTCTTTACCATAGGCGTGGTACAGAAGGTTGTACATGCGGACTTTGATAAGACCGCTGCGGCAGGCCTCCTGATAAAGACCTATCGTATCCTCGCCGTAAAAGCTGCCGTCATGCATGCTGGTGACACCGTAGCTCAGAAGGATATCGTTTGCTGCTTTGAAGGATCTCATATATTCATCTTCAGTGTAAATAACCTTGTCCCACATGTAAGTGCAGGCCCTTTCCTTCAGCAGTCCGGTCATGCGGCCGTTCTCATCGACGACAACCTCTCCCGGTGCAAACATCTCTGGTCCTGTGATGCCGCCGGCCTCGAGTGCGAGGGTATTGTAGACACCCATGTGAAGGCAGCATCGGGTCAGCTGCACAGGATTGTTCGGAGCTGCCTCATCCAGTTCATCTCGTGTCGGATGGCGCCCTTCCTCGAGCTTGCTCTGTTCGTATCCGGTAGCCTTAATCCAGGCGCCGGCAGGTGTCTTCGCAGCGGCTTCGCGGATTTTTTCCTGAATCTGTTTAATGCTTGTGACGTCGTTGCTGTTGCAGTCTATGATTACTGCGGCATTCTGTCCCGTCATGCCGAGATGCATATGTGAATCGATGAATCCCGGAAGAAGCGCACGGCCGTTCAAATCAATGATTTTCGTGTTTTCGCCGCACCACATTGCGGCACCGGCATTATCGCCGGTATAAACAATCTTATTGCCTTTTACAGCAGCGGCCTCACACACGGAGTTTTCCTTATCCACAGTTACCACGACACCGTTTTTAAAAACAATGTCAGCATACATTGAAAGTGATCTGTTCATAGGTATAACGCCTCCCTTATGATTGTTCTTTATGTAAAACGCTCAATATATAATGTAAAGCGTCCGATATGTATTGTGAAACGTTCGGTATGTATTGTAAAACGCTCGATTCTGCAGTCTGAGAAATCAGATCTATGCAGCCTCTTCCTCAGCATCGGTATAAAGCTGATCCATAATATAGGCAGGGAAAAATCTTCGGAGTGTTTCCTCCGAAGCCGGCTTCGTGAAAAGGCTCACGATGATGAATACCGGCAGATTTACGAGAAGCCCCCAGATGCCTGCATGAACGTAGAGCGGATTAGGCCATACGATATTAAACAGTGCGACAACGGCAACTCCTGCAGCAAGACCTGCGATAGCGCCGGCCTTTGTTGCGCGCGGCCAGCACAGAACACCGAGCATGCATGGGAAAAGCTGCCCGATGAATCCGTAGCAGACCAGCAGGATATTAACCAGCTCACCCGGATTGGTAACCGAGAGAGGGTAGGCAATCAGGAATATCACCACGAGCAGCAGCTTTCGCTGAAGACGTCCTTCCTTTTCGGGAGTGAGCTTTGCAGCGGGAGCGATAACGTCGTGTGTTATTGTAAAGGTGCTCGTATGGAACTGCGGCTCAGCCGATGACTGCGATGCGGCAAGTATGCCGGCCCCGAGCAGACCTGTAATCCACCACGGAAGCTTGTCAAGGCAGTACTGCAGAGCAACCTGGTCCGTGGAATCACCGCTGAATTCAGTGTAGGCAAAGACACATACCAGACCTACGATCATCATCGGTATCATTACGAAGTAGAAAATCGGCACATAAAGGTACTGTCTTCTTGCTGTATCCTCGTCCTTGGCACCGGCAGCCCATACCCAGAACTGCGGCCAGAATGAGACTATGCTGATAAGTATTGAAGTAGTCCAGTATATAGGAGGGAAGCTGTCCATTGCTCCCGGAAGCGTCAGGTGCTGAGGGGATGTCTCCTGAAGTGTTCTGAAAGCGTCACCCACACTGAAATTGCCGAGCGCAGTGTAAAGCACAAACAGTCCTACAAGTATCGAAAGACAGAACATCAGGACACCCTGAAGCACGTTAGTCCATCCGATAGCGCGAAGACCGCTTTTGTATACGTAAAATGCAATCGCGGAAACTATAATCAGCTCGCCGAGCCAGAGCGGAATGGCACCGTGGCTCATTACATAAAGAATATTTCCTGAGCCGATGACCTGAACAAGCGAGTTTCCGATGACAGCGAATGCTCCGACTATACCGCACAGTATGCGGAGAAACGGAGATTCAAATCTGGCACCGATACCCTCGGCCTGAGTTCTGTAGCCGCTTTTGAGTGCCAGACGGGTTATTCTCGGTGACATCAGATAACACGAATAAACGATGAATGCCATGTATACAACAACATACAGGCACGCTACGCCCCTGCTGTATCCCCAGCCCGGAGCGCCGAGGAATGTGTATGAGCTTACATTTCCTGCGCCGGTGAGAAAAATCATAACTATTATTCCCATGGTGTTTCCGGAGGAGGACCAGTTTTCGACCTTGTTCATGTCGAGCTTGCCCTTGGCTGTGTAGCCGAGTATGCATGCGACTATTGTGTAAAGAATTGTTATACAGAAAGGACCCCAGTTTGTTACGAGTGACATTTAGTGTACCCCCCATCTGTATGCAATGTTCAGAACGATGATAACAGCTACAAGAGCACCTATTGCGAGCCAGAGCAGCAGCGGCAGCCCCAGGATCAGCACCGGTTTATTGAAAAAATTAACCAGAGGTGAAATCGTAGGAAGAATGGTTGCAATCATCAGTGCGAAAATCACCCATTCCTTCGGTTTCCTGGGTCTTACCATTACCCAGTTTTTCATTTTTTTCTTTTTTTCCATTGTTAGACTCCTTGCAAGTAAATCAAGTAACTATGTAACATATAACATAGTACGATTATACAACATTTTGATATGTGATGTACAGCGATGGCGGGGATATTTCGGTTTAAGAATAAAAGCTCAAAATGTTATTAAGAAAAATAAAAATGTTTTTTTAACAACATTTTTTAACGAATATATGATATAATACAAATGAAAGCGAGTGTTTTTGCTTGTTTGAATTAATCAAGAGAAAATTTACATGATCATAAAACTGACCGAACGTATTTGCCTAAGGATTGTACTCTATGGTGAAGCGTCTATGGGTGATGCCGGAAACAGCATCGCCTCCCGCTTTGGAAAGGACAGAACAGTGACAGAATATGGTTTTATATTGCTTTTTTTTGCAATACATTTAATGTGAACATATGAGTCAATTGTTTCGGTCCTCTTTTTTTTGCTTTTGAAACGGTGTTCAGATATGGCAGCCTGAGGAATAGTTCTGAAGAAGCAACATACTGATTTGGACAGGGGGTCATGTGATGCGGCGGTGTTTTTAGAAAATGGAAGCAGCCTGATAATGGGGGTGTATTAGTTATGAATTGCACAAAATGTTCTGTACAGTTATGTCAAATAAGAGAAAAAATCAATCTTCCGGACGATTGTCCGGGTTTATGCAGGGAATGTATCCGGGAAGGCACACAATTATATAGTGATGAAGATATCGCAGGTTTTTATGCAGACTCACTGAAAAGTATGGGGCAGTCTTTCGGCAAGATGCCAAGGATAATAGAGGCTGTGAATTTCTGCAAGATTCGTGGGTTTCATAAAATCGGAGTGGCATATTGCAGCGGCATGTTCAAATACGGAAAAATCGTTGCGGATATATTCGAATCGTACGGATTCGAAGTCTCGGCTTACGGATGCAAGACTGGCGGATTCTCAGCAAATGAGCTGGTTAGTGAAGAGCTGCTGGGCGATTTTGGAAAAGATAAAAGCGGAAGAGCTGAAGCAGGAGCAAAGCCGCGAGCTATCTGCAATCCGATAGGCCAGGCCTTGTTCCTCAATAAAGAAAAAACGGAGTTCAATGTGATAGTAGGTCTATGTGTAGGGCATGACAGTCTGTTTAACAGATATTCGGAAGCGATGTCTTCGACTGTTGTATTGAAAGACAGGGCATTCACAGAAATGTGTGCTGAATCGGCAAAAGCTGCAGCTTCATACGGTGAGCTGTGAAAAAGACCTTGCAGGCTTTAAAAATGGTATTGTAAAAAGCAGATTAAGTGTCTGTTTTTATAAATTTATTACTATTATACAAAAGGAGAGAAAAATGAAGAAAAAATTTTCGATTCTGATGATTCTCATGGTGCTTTGCGCAACTCTTGCAGGCTGTGGAAGCAACGGAGGAACGGATGAAGCAAAAACACACAAAATCACAGATATGAGCGGGACAGAAGTTACACTGCCTGTTGAAATCGATTCAGTAGTTGATACCTGGTCGGCGGCTACTGATGAGATGTTTAATCTTGGAGCAGCAGATCTGCTGGTTTCAGCTCATCCTGCTGCAGTATCAGATGTAAGCCTTATGGTAGATCCCGGTCTGGCAGATCTCAAAGATTATTCACAGGCCACTCCGGAAGAAATGCTGAAGCTCGATCCGGATCTTGTGATTTGTGCAGATGATGATCTGGCGCAGGAATACCGTGACGCAGGTCTCAATGCAGTGAATCTGGTATATATGAGCTACAAAGACTTTAAAAAATCAACGCTTATTCTTGGTGATATACTCGGAGGAGAATATCAGGAAAAGGCTGAAAAGCTGGGAGAATATATTGACTGGGTGCAGACTACCCTTAAAGATGATCTTAAGAATGTAAAAGATAAGCCGGTAGTTCATTATATAATGGCTAATGATACCAGTGACTTGTATTCGTCGTGTGGGGCAGGCAGTATAATGGAAGAATGGATAAATCTTGCCGGCGGTACACTTGCAACGAAGGATCTTGGTGAAGGTATGGGTCTTAGAGATGTAACTCCGGAACAGATACTTAGTACAAATCCGGATGTCATAATGATAGATGGCGATAATGCAGCAGAAGTTCGCGACGCACTTTATGCAAGCCCGGAATGGAGCGATATCACAGCTGTAAAAGAGCAGAAGATATATTGCATCCCTAAAGGCTGCTTCTGGTGGGGTCGTTTATGCGGAGATACACCGCTTCAGGCATTATGGGCAGCTTCAATACTGCATCCTGAGGATGTTTCGTTTGATGTGAAGGAAGAAACGAAAAAATACTATAGTGATTTCAAAAATGTAGAGCTTACTGATGAACAGCTTGATACTATTCTCAGAACAGAGCTTAACAAGTAAGTGTCATGAAAAACGGTAAAATAGCAGTCGTGTTCTGGATAATCGTTACTTTTGCGGTCTTTACGCTGTGTGTGTGCCTGGGCCGGTATACAGTATCTGTCGGAACGGTGATAAAACTGCTTTTTTCTGAAGTAGTGGATATCACGCCTTCATGGACTGGCACTGAACAGGCCGTTGTATGGAATCTCAGAATCCCCAGAGCGCTGATGGCTATGCTTATAGGTTCATCGTTAGCTTTAGCAGGGGCTTCATATCAGGGGGTCTTTAAAAACCCCCTGGTTTCGCCCGACATACTTGGCGTATCAGCGGGGGCATGTGTGGGGGCAGCAGCAGCGATTCTTTCCAGTATGGGAAAAGTCGGGATACAGATTTCTGCTCTGGCGGGAGGACTCCTCGCTGTTTTTCTTGCTACTGCAATGCCAAGACTTTTTCGAAACAGATCCACATTGATGCTGGTTCTGTCAGGAATAATGGTAAGCGGCTTTATGGATTCAATCATAGGGATAATGAAGTTCACTGCAGACAGTGACACGAAGCTTGCGGAACTTACCTATTGGATGATGGGCAGCATAGCAGGAGCCACAATGAATGATATAGCTTCGATAATCTTGCCGGTTCTGATTTCCATGGCGGTTCTCCTGAGACTGAGATGGAAAGTCAATATACTGTCTTTGGGAGACGAAGAGGCCAGAGGCCTTGGAGTGAATGTCCCGTTTGTAAGAGGAACTGTAATACTGTGTTCTACGATTATTACGGCATGTTCCGTTTCGGTCAGCGGCACTGTTGGATGGGTAGGTCTTGTCATACCGCATTTAGCTCGAGCTATGGTTGGTCATGATAATACGAGAGTGATGCCTGTCACAATCTTTCTTGGCGGAAGTTTCATGATGGTGACAGATACGGCGGCACGTTTTATATCTGCTGCAGAGCTGCCGCTCAGTATTGTTACAAGCTTTATCGGAGCACCGCTTTTCGCTTACATGCTGTACAGGCAGGAGGTGAAAATGCTGTGAGTGCACAAATTGAAGTTAAAGGGTTGAGTTATGCATATTCCAGGGATCATGAAGTGCTGAAGAATATAAGTTTTTCACTTGAAGCCGGGGAAATTCTTTCGGTGATAGGCCCGAACGGCGCAGGAAAATCTACATTGCTTAACTGCATATGTGGTGTTATACGACCGACCTCGGGAAAAGTTTTCGCAGGTGGAATCGATATGAGTGATGCGAAGGTAGAAGTGGCTGCGAAACACGTCGGATATATGAGACAGTCTGTTGATATAGTTTATGATTATTCGGTTGAAGATGTGGTAGTTATGGGAAGGGCAGCATATGTAGGTACCCTGGCACTGCCGTCAGCAGAAGACCGCAGGATAGCACATGAAGCTATCCGGGAAATGGAGCTTGGGCTGCTGGCTGACAGACCATATACACAACTGTCAGGAGGAGAAAAGCAGAAAGTACTTATAGCGCGTCTTATAGCACAGCGGCCGCAGGTTATTGTTATGGATGAGCCTACATCAGCATTGGATTATGGTAATCAGAAAAAAACATTAGATATGATAAAAAAGCTTTCAGCAGACGGATTTGTTATAATCATGACGACACATAATCCCGATCATGCACTGCAGCTCGGCGGCAAGGTTGCCTTAATCGGGCGGGACCGGAGCTTTTCTTTCGGAGACAGTGAAGATGTACTTGACGGAAAAACGCTCAGCCGCCTTTACGGAGTGGAAATAAAGACACAGTATGTGGAAGCGTTCGGACGCAAGGTATGTGTGTGCATGTGAATGTTGTGCAGAAAAGAATATTGTGTTAAAAAGCTGTATTGAAAAGTGTGCATCGCGATATAAAGCCTGATAAAAAAATTGAACATGCAGCCATTCCGACCGTAAATTTATATAAATGATTTTGATTCACTTCTTGAATATTCTTGTCAATGTATTTATAATTATAAAAGAAAAACAAACAATAAGAAAATTTGCAGAAGGAGAACTAAAATGAAAAAAAGTGTGATAGCAGTATTGCTGGCTCTGGTTCTTGTTTTCTCACTGTCGGCATGCGGCGGCAGCAGCGATGATGAGAGCGGAGATACAGTAGTATACAAAGTCGGAACAGAACCTACTTTCCCGCCGTTTGATACTACTGATGATGATCAGAATATCGTAGGTCTTGATATGGACCTGATTAAGGCGATAGGCGAGGATCAGGGATTTGATGTAGAATTCGAGAACCTGTCATTTGACGGACTTATCCCTGCACTCAAGGCAGGAAACATAGATATCGTAGCTGCCGGAATGAACAAGGACGACCCTGAAAGACAGGAACAGGTTGACTTCAGTGATTCATACTATGATTCGCAGCTTTACGTGGCAGTAACAGAAGACAATGATTCCATAACGAGCATCGACGATCTGACTGCAGACATGAAGGTTGCCGCACAGACAGGAACTACAGGTGCAGAAAAAGTCAAAGAACTTAAGGAAGCAGGAAAAATCAAGGAAGCTGTCATTCTGGACGGTCTTGATACTGTAATGATGCAGCTCATAAACGGAGATGTATCTGCAGTTATCAATGATAAACCTGTAACAGAAGCTTATATGAAGAAGCAGCCGGATAAAATCAAGATGGTCGGCGAGGCACTCAATGCAGAGAGCTACGGATTCGCAGTTCAGAAGGACAACGAAGAGCTTCTTGAAAAAATCAATGCAGGACTCAAGAACATCATGGAAGACGGAACATACGATGAACTCATCGATGAATGGTTCAATAAATAGTGATTGACAGAGATATTTACAATGAACTGACAGAACTGCGGAACATATAAGCAGGGCTGTTATTGTGAAAAATAAAGCAGATAATTGGTTGACCTCCGGTGCTGTCTGCAGCCGGAGGTCGGCTTTTTGGCTTTAAAGGAGGAAACGGTTTGGCGGAATATTTGCAAGGTATCGTTGTAGCATCAAGGGGTGTTCCGGTGACAATCATCATATCACTGGTGGCAGTCTGCGGCGGAATGATTATAGGACTTTTGGTTGCTATAGCTAAACGATCGAAATACAAGGTGCTGAGAGCTCTCGCCGCAATATATGTTGACATTCTCAGAGGAACGCCTCTGCTGGTTCAGGTGCTGATACTGGCATACGGTGTGCCTCAGCTGCTCAAGTCGGCATTCGGTATCCAGTTCAACTGGGAGCACATGATTTTAGTCGGATTCATAGCATGCGGCATCAACAGTTCTGCATATATGGCGGAAATCATGAGGAGCGGGCTTCAGGCAATAGACAAGGGACAGACAGAAGCTGCGCGTTCGCTGGGACTGAGCAGCGGACAGACCATGAAGTATATTATTGTTCCGCAGGCATTTAAGATTATAGTTCCTGCACTCGGAAACGAATTTGTTACCCTTATCAAGGAGACATCGATACTTTCCGTGGCCGGAATTGTTGAAATCACAAGGCGCGGTACGCTGTGGGCGTCATCGTCGTTCCTTTCGTTTCAGGCATATATAGGTGTTGCCATAGTTTATCTCATAATGACTCTTACGCTGTCCAGGCTGGTTGCGTATATTGAAAGGAGGATGTCTCAGGGTGATAGAAGTTAAAAATCTTAAAAAATCTTTTGGAAAACTGCAGGTCCTCAAGGGTATAAATGAGAAAATCGAGGAGCAGGAGGTTGTCTGTGTCATAGGTCCGTCCGGTTCCGGAAAAAGCACATTTCTTAGATGCCTTAATCTTCTGGAGGAGCCGACAGAGGGTGAGGTTTATCTTGATGGGAAGAGAATCAATGAACCGGGCGTGGATATTGACAGTGTCAGAGTAAAACTCGGCATGGTATTCCAGAATTTCAATCTGTTCCCTCATATGTCAGTGCTTGACAATATCACGCTGGCTCCGATTAAAGTAAAAGGAAAAAGCAGAGAAGAGGCAGAGTCTATAGCTCACAAAATACTGGAGGTTGTCGGTCTTTCGGATAAAGCCGAGGAGTTTCCTGCGAAGCTGTCGGGCGGACAGAAGCAGCGAGTGGCAATAGCGAGGGCACTGGCTATGGGTCCTGAGGTAATGCTTTTTGATGAACCGACATCGGCGCTTGATCCGGAGATGGTCGGCGAGGTGCTTAATGTCATGAAAAAGCTCGCCGAGCACGGTATGACGATGGTTATTGTGACTCACGAAATGGGATTTGCCCGCGAGGTTGCAGACAGAGTGCTTTTCATGGATCAGGGCATAGTTATGGAGCAGGGTACACCGAAAGAACTGTTCGAAAACCCGCAGAATGAAAGAACAAAGAGCTTTTTAAGCAAGGTGCTGTAATCAGAAACGATGCGTGAATAAATTTTCGAATCGCTCTGAGAGACCTTTAGCTTTAAATTTTTAAACAGGATTAGATAAGGTACTGTGAATCAGTACCTTTTTTGCTGTATAAAAAGAGCCGGACGCGGGACTTCAGATCCGCCTGCTCCGGCTCTTTTAAACTGCTGCATTTATATGATTTACAGTACGTTTCAGCTGCTGCTGCATACGGACGCGCTGCTGCGTATTCAGATGCGGTGCCGCAGCATTCGGATGACACTTTTGTCTTATCCGAAATATCTGTCGAGCAGGCCCTTGAATGCTCTGCCGTGTCTTGCCTCATCCTTTGCCATTTCGTGTACAGTGTCGTGGATAGCATCAAGATTCTGCTGCTTAGCCAGAGCAGCGAGAGCTTTCTTCCCGGCACATGCACCTGCTTCAGCCTCGACTCTCATTTCGAGGTTTTTCTTTGTTGAGTCGGTAACTACTTCACCGAGGAGCTCTGCAAATTTTGCAGCATGCTCAGCCTCTTCCCATGCAGCCTTTTCCCAGTAAAGACCGATTTCCGGATATCCTTCTCTGTGGGCAACCCTTGCCATAGCCAGATACATACCGACCTCGGAACATTCTCCGTTGAAATTGTCTCTGAGATCCTGGATGATCTGCGGATCAACACCCTGAGCAACGCCTACAACATGCTCGTCGACGAATTCGATTTCGCCTTCCTTAACCTCGATAAATTTATCTGCAGGAGCCGAGCACTGTGGACAGACCTCCGGCGGGTTAGGTCCTTCATGTGTATATCCGCATATTGAACAAGTCCATTTCATAGTAAAATCCTCCTTTTATTCGTGATTATTTATTTGATATTTGAATTTTTCTGCAAGCTTTCTGCTTGTCTGTATAATATACTATTTTAGTACAGATTGCAAGCCGTTTTTGACAAATGCGCGAAAAAAATCGCCGGAAGGCGGCTGCTCATTGAAATTCCAACGTTTTAAAACTACACTATCTTTACACTTTACCTGGGCGGCAGGCCCATGTTATAATTAGTACGTTCGAGATTAATGCAAAGCGGCACTGCGTTTTACACCGCACGACAGATACAGCTGCAGATGGAAAACAGCACAGAAACTTCAGCAGGCAGGAAAGCTGCAGAATTTATGCAGTAAGATATGAGGACATAAATGGCTGCGGAATCGATGCAGACGGAATCGCATAAATCCGGCGGACATATGGCATATAGATTATATAAATAAAATAAACAGAAAATCAGAAAGGCGAATACTGTGAAAATATACAAGGTGATAATTCTAACGGCTGTGATGGTACTTGCGGCGTCTCTTCTTTCGGGATGTGCGACATTTGACAATTTCAAAGCTGCATTTATAGACAAGCCGGAGAATAATAAAGCTCAGGTGCGTATAGGAGTATATGAACCGACCAGCGGGGCAGACAAGGCCAGCGGCAAGCTCGAAATAGAGGGTATCGAGCTGGCGCATGAAATGTATCCGACGGTAAACGGCAAATTTGTCGAGCTCGTGTATGCAGATAATGCCTCGGATATACATGCGGCTGAGACGGCGATAAAAGAACTGATTCTGCAGAAGCCGTCGGTGATTCTGGGAAGCTACGGCAGTGTTTATTCGATGGTGGCCGGAGATTATATAGAAGAAGCGAAGATTCCGACGATAGCGATAACCAATACGAATCCGCTCGTTACGAGCAATAACGACTATTATTTCAGAGTCTGCTACGTGGATTCCAACCAGGGAGATCTGCTGGCAAGATATGTCCTGGAGGAGAAAAAAGAAACTACGGCAGGAGTGCTGCTGCCGGCAGATGACGATGCAGCGATGGCTATGGTGACTGCATTCACATCGAGAATAAAGGCAGAGACAGATGACGAGGATGCCATAATTCTTTATGAGGAATACAAATCCGGTGCGGAGGATTTCACAAAACAGCTCAAGGCAGTCAAGAAATCAGGCGTCAAGAGCGTGCTGCTGCCGGGGGATGAAGCAGATGCGGCAAATATTATCAAACAGGCAGACAGCATGGGGCTCGATGTTGTGTTCCTCGGTGACAAGGACTGGGCCGATGACAGCTTCAAGTCGCTTACAGACGGCAAGGCCACAGAGGAGAATACAGCATTCGTGAATTTCTACTCGGCGGAGGATACAAGCAATGCTGAAGCGGAAACATTCCTCAAGGCATATCATAAAAAATACGGCAGTGACAGTGTGCCCGAGGATTCGGTTGCGCTGGGCTACGATGCATATATCATAGCGCTGAAGGCAATAGACGATGCGGACGATGATGCCACGGGAAAAGAAATCAGGAAAGAACTTGCAAAACAGAGCGGCTTTCAGGGGGCATCCGGAACGATAACATTCAATGCCACCGGTGACCCGATAAAAACGGCATATATCAGCACGTGGAAAAACGGCACGAAGATTGAGACGCTTTACACGCTTGATCCGCTGGGATGACAGTAAAAAAAGACCCGGAACGGACATAGATATTTCGGCACAGCGGCAAGGCTGCGTGCGGTTTAAAAAATTCACAGACACAGGCGTGTCCGCAGCAATACGGACCGTTTAAAATAATAATTAACAAAGGAGTACGAAATGGAACAGAAGATAAAAGATGCATTAGAGCAGATAAGACCTTTCCTGCAGAGAGACGGCGGAGACATAGAATTCGTGGAGTATACAGATGACAATATTGTTAAGGTAAGACTCCAGGGACACTGTGCGGGATGCCCGGGTGCACAGATGACAATCAAGGGAGTTATCGAGAAAATCCTGAAGGAAAGTTATCCTGAGGTTGCAGGTGTTGAGGCGGTACTTTAAGGCATGATTATTGAAGATGCAATTAAAAGAATTGATGAGAACAAGGCAGAGATGATTTCGTCTCTGTCTGCTCTTATTTCTGTGCCGAGTATCGCACTTGATGAAGGTACGGCAGAGGCACCGTTCGGTGAAAATGTCGCCGGGGCCTATGAGTATATGATGAATCTTGCGGCAAAGGAAGGATTTTTGACATTCAATGCCGATAATTACGGCGGACACATTGACTTCAAAGGAAGCGGCAGCGGAATAGCTGCAGTCATAGGACACCTTGATGTTGTTCCGGAAGGAGATGGATGGGATTTCGATCCATACGGCGGTGAGGTGAAAGACGGATATATATGCGGCAGAGGTGCGACAGATGATAAAGGACCTGTGATCGCATCTTTTTATGCGATGAAAGCGCTCCGCGAATGCGGATATACGCCGAAAAGGACGATAAGGCTGATACTCGGTCTCGACGAGGAGACAAACTGGTACGGCATGGATTATTATGTCAGTCATGTCGACCGGCTGCCCGATTTCGGATTCACACCGGATGCTGATTTTCCTGCGATAAACGGTGAGATGGGCATACTTATTTTTGATATCGTCAGGAAATTCGATGCAGCCGGGAACAAGGGGCTTGAGCTCAGCTCTCTCAAAGGCGGCACAGCGGCTAATTCCGTGGCGGATTATGCGAGAGCAGTGCTGCACGACAGTACCGGCGCAGGCTATGACAGGATAAAACAGCAGCTGGCGGCTTTCCGCGAAGAAAAAGGCTGCAGAATCAACTGCAAGGGCATCGGAAAGAGTTTTGAAATTGTGTCGCACGGGGTGTCGGCACACGGAGCATATCCTGAGCAGGGCGTCAATGCGATTTCGATAATGATGGAGTTTCTCGGCAGGCTTAATTTTGCAAATGAAAGCACAAATGATTTTCTGCGCTTTTACAATGAGCATATAGGGTATGACCTGCACGGAGAAAGAGCGGGCTGTGCATTCGAGGACAGTCAGTCGGGGAAGCTGATATTCAATGTCGGCATGATTGCGCTTGACAAGAAGACTGCTCAGCTCACTGTCAATATCAGGTACCCGGTGACGATGGACGAGGATACTGTCTATGGAGGGCTGATGACTGTTCTCGGCAGATTTGATCTGGGAATAGTTAAGAATCAGCATCAGGAACCGATATATATGCCGGCAGATTCGCCGCTGATAACGAAGCTGATGGATATTTACAGAAAGCACACAGGGGATGAATCCTGTGAGCCTGTCGTGATAGGCGGCGGAACATATGCGCGTGCGATGGACAATATTGTTGCGTTCGGTGCAAAGTTTCCGGAGAGAGAGGAGCTGGCGCATCAGAAAAACGAAAAACTGTCGATTGACGATCTTGTAAAAATGGCGCAGATTTATGCTGAGGCGATATACGAGCTGTCCGAAATGGAGTAAAGAATCCGTGTTAAATTCACAATAAAGGTGTTCGTAAGATGAAAAAAGAATTTGTGATGGCCGGGGTTACGGTCATTTTATGGAGCACGCTGGCCGCGGTTTCAAAGCTGGTGATAAATCAGATGAATCCGTTTGCGGCCTGCTTTTATGTGTCGCTGATAGCCGCGCTGACTCTCTTTGCTGTAAACCTGTCAAGAGGCGGGTTTAAGGTATATGCAAAGTATGCCGCAGAGGATTATCTGCGTATTACGGGTCTGGGTGCGCTGGGGCTGGCATGCTATTCAATACTCTATTATGTAGGGCTTGCTTCACTGACATCACAGGTAGCGGCGATAATAAACTATATGTGGCCGATAATGATAGTGCTTTTTTCAAGCTTCATACTCAAGGAAAGGCTCACATTGCGGAAGACTGCAGCCATGTGCGTGTCGTTTGCAGGGATGATTCTCATATGCGTACAGGGGCTTTTTTCCTCATCTGCGGGCGGAAGCCTGACCGGGATGGCGTGCGTTTTTACAGCAGCAGTATGTTATGGACTGTATTCTGCATTGAATAAAAAATATGATTACGATCAGTGGATTGTTCTTAATGTGGCGTTCGCCGTTACGGCACTGGCATCCGGAGTAATCTGTGCGTTTACGGCCGGATTCCCGCATTTCGGACTGCCTGCTCTGGCGGGTCTGCTGTGGGCAGGCGTTTTTGTAAATGCAATAGCCTATGTGATGTGGGGAATAGCACTGAACAGCGGCGATACTGCAGGCATCTCGGTGCTGGCGTATCTGTGCCCGTTCCTGAGCCTGGTGTTCGGACGTCTGCTGCTTGGTGAGCATATCACTGCATTTGCCTTTGCGGGACTGGTGCTCATCGTCGGCGGGGTACTGATTCAGACTGAGCTGAGAGGAATGCTGAAACACCGCACAGCTGCATCGTTAAATTCCGATAAACTTGACAAATAAATCTGGTTTGTTATCATGTTAATAAGTATTCCAGCAGGGAGAAAGATATGAAAATAAATATTAAAGATGTATTTGAAAAAGACGAAAGAGATGTCCGCATACAAACGAACGAGCGGCTGGATGTAGACGAACTCTTTGCAGAGGCAAGAGGCGGTCCGCCCAGTCCGCAGGAAGTGATTCAGCTTGATGAATCCGAGTTCTCCGGAGAATTAATAAAATCCGCCGGAGAAACTGTAACCGCAGAATCACTTGCGGCTGCGGCGCAGGGTGAATATGAAGCGCAGCCGCCGCAAACCGAGCCGGTGGA
>CAVECM010000033.1:0-22013 GCA_963614095.1 Bacteroidaceae bacterium | reverse complement strand
GGCAGAACGGACGAGGCAGCTGCAGCGGCTCAAGGCAGAGCAGCAGAAACAGTGCTTCAAAGCAAGCTAAACGCAGATCAAGCGGGCATCGGAGATGATAATACATGTTTGACATACAGGAAAACCTGAAAAAACTTCCGGACTGTCCGGGTGTGTATATGCACAAGGACAAGCTCGGGAACATAATATATGTAGGAAAAGCCATATCGCTGCGGAACCGCGTGCGCCAGTATTTCCAGTCTTCAAGAAACATGGCTCCGAAGGTCAGGAGCATGGTGAGCCAGATTGCGGAATTCGAGTACATAACCGCGGGGAGCGAGATGGAAGCGCTGATTCTCGAATGCAATCTGATAAAAAAACACAGACCGAAGTACAATATACTTCTGCGGGATGACAAGACATACCCGTATATCAAAATCACCAATGAAGACTATCCGAGAGTGATAAAAACACGAATCGTCAAGAAGGACGGAGGAAAGTATTTCGGACCATACAGCGATACGGGAGCTGTGAATAAAATTGTGGATCTGCTCAACAGCAGCTTTGCACTGAAAAGATGCTCAGCGGCATCGTTTCCGGAGGGGTTCCGGCCGTGCCTCAATTATCATATAAATCAGTGCCGCGGAATCTGCACAGGACAGGTGGACAAGGCGGCTTATGCTGAAAGCGTCGATGGCGCGAAGGAGTTTCTCAACGGCAGAAACAAATCAATTATAACCAGGCTGCAGAAGCTCATGATTGAGGCCTCTGAAAGGCTTGAATACGAAGATGCCGCGATGTATCGCGATTATATCGAAGCAGCAAAGGCGCTGTCTGCGACTCAGCGGGTCGTGATACAGCATAGCAAGGATATCGATATCGTGATTCCCGCGCGCGGAACGGAAGAAACTCACATGGTGCTGTTTTTTGTGAGGGACGGCAAGCTGGTCGGCAGAGAATCATACGAGATGCAGGCCCTGGCCGACGAGGACAGCAGAGAGCTGACCGCAGCCTTTATAAATCAGCACTACAGCCGGCTGGCGAATTTTCCTAAGGAAATACTGCTGACGCAGATGCCTGACGATAAAGAGCTGCTCGAGGAGTATCTGACAAATCTGGCAGGTCATAATGTAAAGCTTACGAAGCCCCAGAAGGGCGAAAAAAAGGCGCTGGTGGATATGGCATACCGCGATGTTCTGGAAATGGTGAAGACCATAGACGAGCGCGCCGCGAATGCACGGGAACGCAGACGCAGCCTGGGCAGCGATGTTTTCAGCATCCTTAAAGAGATGGGCAAGGTCAGCGGAGAATATGACGGCAGGGAATTCCGTGCGGAGTCCTACGATATCTCGAATACGAACGGTGTGGATACTGTCGGCGCGATGGTTGTGTTCAACGGGCTGAAGCCGGATAAGAGCAGCTACAGAAAGTTCAAGGTCAGAACCGTGCAGGGTCAGGACGACTACAAGTCGATGAAGGAGGTTCTGACGCGCAGATTCAACAGGGTTTTTCAGGGTGATCAGGCATTCGAGGTGCTGCCGGACATTATTTTTATGGACGGCGGAAAGGGGCACGTGTCGGCGGCGCTGGAGGTGATTGACGCGACGGGGTTTGATATTCCGGTGGTCGGCATGGTCAAGGACGACAGACACAGAACCCGGGCTCTTGTATACCGCAGAGAGGGCAGCGATGAGTACGAGGAGATACCGCTTAAGGGAAAACAGATGCTTTTCAAATACATCGGCAGGATGCAGGAGGAAGTGCACCGATTTGCAATAGAATACCACAGGAACCTTCGAAACAGGAATGCTTCAAGATCGGTATTAGACGATATCAAGGGTATCGGCAGCACGCGCAAAGCCGCATTGCTCGAGCACTTCAAGAGCATCGACGCGATAAAAGCGGCAGATGTGGATGCACTGAAAGAGGTCGACGGAATGAATACACGAGCCGCCGAAGCCGTGTGGAAGTTTTTTCACTGAATTTTCATTGTAAATTCGCAAGACTGTCGTAAATGAGCCGTAACATTAAATCGTATGCGTAATGCAGGGAAATAAAATCAGAATGCGATACAGCAGAATAAGACAGAGGAAGGGCGTTTTGCAGAAGGGTGATAAAGATGAATTTATTTAAGAAAACAGGCAGAAAACACAAGGTTACGGCGATTTGTCTCAGTGTGCTGATGGCGGCAGGTGTAATGGCTGCACCGATTACAGCCAGTGCGGATTCGCTGTCGGACACATGCGTTTCGTTCGGAGCGGATTTGTCAAGCAGTGAGCGTTCCACGGTCATGAGCCTTTTCGGGCTGACTGAAAACGATCTGAGCAGCTGTACGGTCATAAGTGTGACTAACAAAGAAGAACACGAGTATCTCGATTCATACATGAGCAGCAGCGTTATCGGCAGCCGTGCGATTTCATCTGTAAAGGTTGCAATTAAGGACAGCGGCAACGGCATTAATGTAGAGACACGAAACATCAATTACTGCACAGATACCATGTATCAGAATGCGCTGGCAACTGCAGGCGTGGAAAACGCCGATGTGGTAGTGGCTGCGCCTTTCAGCGTATCCGGAACGGCAGGTCTTGTGGGAGCAATCAAAGCGTATGATGAAATGACCGGCGAGGATACAGCAGAGGAAAGCGTTGAAGCGGCTACGCAGGAACTCGTCACAACCAGTGATCTGGGAGAAAGCCTCGGAGATCAGGAAGCGGCAGGAAACCTGGTAGGTGCGGTTAAGGATAAAGTAGTATCTGAGGGACTTGACTCAGAAGAAGAAATAAACCAGGCCATTGATGAGACTGCGAGTCAGATGAATATTTCGCTTACGGATGAGCAGAAAGCACAGATTGCAGCGCTGATGGACAAGATATCAGACCTTGATCTCGATATCGATACGCTCAAGGAACAGGCGCAGGGCTTATATGACAAGCTGGCCGATCTTGACATTGACCTCAGCTCAGCACAGGGATTTTTCGACAAAATAGGTGCGTTTTTCAGCAATCTCTGGGCAAAACTCTTCGGATAATCTGCATACATTTTATTGCTAAAAAAAGCATATGATGGTATAGTAATGCTATCTGAAAAATTTCTGAGTACGGAGGAAAGAAATGGCTGATAAAAAAGATTTATACGGATACGATGAAGAAGATATCATCACACTTGAATTTGATGACGGTGAAGAGGAAGAGTGCGGGATACTCGGCGTTTTCGACGCACTGGGAAAGGAATACATAGCTCTCAATCCGCTCGGTACTGAGGATGTATATCTCTACGGATACAAGGAACGCAAGGACGACTACGATATTACAGACATCAACGATGAAGAAGAATTCGAGAAGGTCGTTGCAGCGTTTGAAGAACTGGCAGTCGAAGAGGTTTAGTTCATTGGCGGCATACATGCTGCACCGATGAGAAAAAACAACTGACAGAGATTAAATCAAGTCGTATCAGCAGCAATAATAAGAAGAACAGGCCGGCAAGCGAGAACAGTAAATGCTTGCCGGTTTTAGTGTGCAGTGAATGCACGGAGCCGGCACATCGATTGTGAAGATACAATGATAAGAAAGCGAAATATATAGCAATTTCCTATAAGCTGGTATAAAATAAACTGTAACTGACTATCTTTACAAAAGAGCAAATATGACTCAGAAGATAAAATCGGAGGATTGTATGAAAACTTATGACATTATAATAATAGGAGCAGGAGCAAGCGGAGTATTCATGTCGTATGAGCTGGCAAAGCTTGACACAGATGCCAGCATTCTGATGATAGATAAAGGCGCAGTTCTGGAAAAAAGACGCTGCCCGATCAAGATGGGCGCAAAGAACTGCCTCAAATGTTCCCCGTGCCACATAATGAACGGATACGGCGGAGCAGGCACTCTTTCGGACGGAAAGTACAACATAACAACACAGTTCGGCGGCGACCTTCATAATTACGTAGGTGTCGACGAGGCTATGGAGCTTATGGAATATGTTGACGAAGTGCTCTGCAGCATGGGCGGTGCAGATGCGAAGCTTTACTCGACAGCAAGCTCAGAGCTCAAGACCACAGCACTCAGAAATAATCTCCACCTTCTGGAGGCAAAGGTCCGCCACCTCGGAACGGACAGAAATGTGAAGATTCTGGGCAGAATTTTCGAATACAGCAGCGAAAAAATCGAAACGAAATTTTACACGACGATACAGGATGTGGATATAGATTCCGACGGCTCATTCATACTGGAAACAGACAAGGGCGAAAAATTCAGATGCAGAGACCTTGTGATAGCCACAGGCCGTTCCGGATCGAAGTGGAGTGCGGAAATATGCGATAAATTCGGCATAGAGCAGAAGAAAAACAGAGTCGACATAGGCGTCAGAGTGGAACTGCCGGCTGAAATTTTCAAACATATAACCGATGATGTATACGAAAGCAAAATTGTATACAAGACGGATAAATACAATGATATGGTGAGGACATTCTGCATGAACCCCTACGGTGAGGTTGTAGCAGAGAACACGAACGGTATAGTTACTGTAAACGGTCACAGCTATGCCGATCCGAGGCTCCATACGGAGAATACAAACTTCGCACTGCTGGTATCGAATAAATTCACGGAGCCGTTCAAGGACAGCAACGAGTACGGTGAATCGATAGCAAGACTTTCCAACATGCTCGGAGGCGGAGTGCTGCTGCAGAGATTCGGAGATCTCGTAAAGGGCAGACGAAGCAGTGCCAGAAGGATGGAGAAATGCTTCACAAGACCGACGCTTCAGGCTACACCGGGGGATCTGAGCCTTGTTATTCCTAAGAGACAGCTGGATAACATAATTGAAATGATATATGCGCTTGATAAAATCGCTCCGGGAACAGCGAACGAAGATACACTGCTCTACGGTGTAGAGGTCAAGTTCTATAATTCCAAAATCGAGGTCGATGAACATCTGCAGACTGCAGTAAAGGGTCTCTATGCGCTGGGTGACGGTTCGGGTGTAACTCATTCGCTTTCGCAGGCATCCGCAAGCGGAGTCTATGTGGGCAGGATTCTGGCAGAGAAATACGGCAGCAGAAAATAATGTCCGGATCAATGCTCAGACCGGACGGATTCAACCTGATGTGACTGAAACCCGGTTATGGAAAAACGATAATACAGTACAGAATAATTTCTGTATGCGGATATAAAGTCAAAAGTAAACTGAGGAGCGCTGCAGGAGATATCAAGCATAATTGTACTGCAGCAGGAAGGAACAGATAAAATGGGAAAGTTTGCAGAAAAAGCGCTGGCTAATCACAAGAAAAAATACAACTGCGCGCAGGCTGTCGCATGTGCGTTCTGCGAGGAGCTCGGCAGAGATGAGAAAGAAGTTTTTGAAATAATGGAAGCATTCGGACTCGGTATGGGATCGATGGGCACCTGCGGTGCGGTATCGGGAATGGCAGCCGTTGTGGGAATGCTCGAATCGGACGGTGCGCTGGATGCCCCTAAAACCAAGAAGGAAAGCTATAAAGCCATAAAAGCACTTACGGAACAGTTCAGAGCAAAGAACCAGACGATTATCTGCAGAGAACTGAAGGGCGTCGACACAAAGAAAGTACTGAGAAGCTGTGACGGATGTGTACAGGACGCTGCAGAAATCCTTGAAGGATATCTCAGGCAGAAACAGGGCGAGGTATAGGACGAAACAAAGAATTTCATAAATAAAGAATTCTATGGAAGAAATAAACGATAAGATGTCCGCGTATAAGCGCGTTAAGAGATTCAAGCTCAGAAAAGAGGAGTTTGACAAGACGTCTGCGGGAAGGACAAGAAGGACAGGTGCGGCAGTGCGCGAGGAAGAACAGGACAGCACATTGTAAAGACCGCACGTATACCGGGGAGGAGACAATGAATTTGCACAGCAGATACCCGAAGCTGATAGTGGATCTGAATAAACTCAGACAGAATATAGACCGTGTGGTTCAGAAATGCAGCGACTGCGGCGTTGAGGTCGCAGGAGTCATAAAGGGCTGCACAGGGCTTGAGGAGTGTGCAGTGCAGTTTGAAAGAGGCGGCTGCAGCTTTATCGCATCTTCGAGACTTGAGCAGCTGGAGACAATCAGAAATTCAGACATACAGACACCTCTCATGCTGATCAGAATACCGATGCTCACCGAGGCGGCGGATGTGGTCAGAGTGACTGATATCAGCCTGAACAGTGAAATTGATGTTCTCAGGGAACTCAACAGACAGGCAGGACGTCAGGACAAAATTCATCAGGTAATACTGATGGTTGATCTCGGAGATCTCAGAGAGGGATTCTGGGACAGGGAAGAACTGCTCGAGGCTGCACTGATGACAGAAAACGATCTGCATAATCTGAAGCTTGCGGGAATAGGAACAAATCTCGGATGCTATGGCTCAGTTGCCGCCACGCCTGAAAAGCTGAACGAGCTGGTGGAATGCGCCGAGATGATAGAGGAGAAAATCGGCCGGGAGCTTGAAATCATCTCAGGAGGAGCTACAAGCACACTGCCGAGAGTTCTGGAGGGAAACCTTCCCGCCCGCATCAATATGCTTCGCATCGGAGAAGGCATACTTCTGGCCAATCTGTGGGGGTATGATCTGAGCTTTCTCAACAGAGATGTGTTCACGCTCCGCACCGAGGTCATAGAGGTGAAAGACAAGCCGTCATATCCGGTCGGAGAGATTATGTTTGATTCCTTCGGGAACAGACCTGAATATGAAGACAGGGGCATAAGGAAGCGTGCGCTTATCGCACTCGGAAAAGTCGACTATGCGTTTCCCGAAAAACTGGAGCTCAAGGAGCCGGGCATAGAGATACTGGGAGCGTCAAGCGACCATACGATACTTGATATCGAAGATGCGGAGCGGGAAATAAAAGTCGGTGATATAGTTGAATTCCAGCCGAATTATGCGAATCTGGTTTATCTGACAAATTCGGCAAATATAGAAAAGGTATATATCTGACGGTAAAGCAGCAATCACGATGCAAAAGGGCCGGCAGGATAAGCCTGAGGTTAAATCATATAATATACGAGGAGATGAAGATGACGGAATTATTGGCTCCGGCCGGTAATATGGAAGCGCTTAAGGCTGCGATATCAAACGGTTGTGACGCAGTCTATTTAGGCATGCAGAAATTCGGCGCGCGGGCATATTCAGACAATTTTTCAATCGAAACGCTCAAGGAAGCTGTCGAGTATGCTCATCTCAGAAATGTGAAAATATACGTGACAATGAACACCATCGTGTTTGAGGATGAGATAAGCGATATGCACGAGCAGCTGAGGCAGCTTGACGATATATGCGTGGACGGCATTATCGTGCAGGATCTGGCGGTGTTTAACTACGCCGCAGTGAATTTCCCGGAAATGGAGGTTCACTGCTCCACTCAGATGGGGATAGACGATCTTGACGGGACACTGCTGATGAAGGAGCTCGGAGCCGACAGAGTGGTTCTGGCGAGAGAAGCCGATATCGATAAGGTAAAGGCAATACGAAAAGCCGCAAAGATACCCGTGGAAATATTCGTACACGGTGCGCTCTGCGTATCCTACTCAGGGAACTGCCTGATGTCGGGACTTATCGGATACCGCAGCGGCAACCGCGGAAGATGTGTCGGTTCATGCAGGAAGATGTACGAGCTGATTGACGTAAAAAGCGGCCGGTCGTTCGGCAGCAGATATTTTCTGTCGGCAAAGGATCTGAATACAATTGATTATATCGAGGATCTGAAAGGCATCGATTCGCTCAAAATCGAGGGGCGGATGAAGGAGCCGGCATACGTGGCAAATGTCGTGTCAGTGTACAGAAAGGCACTGGATGAAGGGGCCGATGACGCGGACAGGGAGGCTTTGCAGAAAACCTTCAACAGGACATATACGAGGGGTTATCTTTTCGGAGAGGACCCGGGGGATATCAGCAATACGAGCAGACCGAACAATTTCGGCTATGAAATAGGGACGATAAAACGCAGCTTTAAGGGGATGTACGAGATTTCCCTGCATCACAGGCTCAATCAGAATGATATTATCAGGATTGACCATAATGATGAAGACATCAATCTGTCGGTCGTGAAGCTTTACAATAAGGAAGGAAAGCTGATAAACAAGGCCGACAGAAGCTGTTTTATCAAAATCAAGGAAAAGCTTTCGCCGGGTGACGTGGTCTACAAGACGAAGGATTATTATTTCTACAAAAGCCTGGAGGAAGGCAGAGACAGAGAGTTCAGGCGTTTTCCGCTCGATCTCAAGGTCTATGCTTATCCGGGAGCGGCGCTTGTCATTGATGCGGAGGGGCTCGGAGAGCATTATCTTTATGAGAGCTCAGAGATTCTCAGTGAAGCTGCCAAAAATCCTGCGACCAGGGAGCAGGTGCTGAAGCAGCTGTCGAAGCTCAATGATACAGTCTTCACGCTCCGCGATATGGAATTTGAGGAATACAATGCGTTTATTCCGGCTAAACTGCTGAATCATGCCAGACGTGAGATAGTGCAGGAGCTTTACAATACAAAGCTTGCGGGTTTCAGGACCGGAGCAGGACGCAGCAGTGCAGGCATCAGAGGCGGCGGGAACGTCATAAATCCGCAGGCATCTGATTCGAAGACAGATGAGCAGCCTCTGCAACCGTATCTGACAGCAGCGGTCACGACTCAGGAGCAGTATGATGCATGCAGGGAATGTGGTATAGAAAATATATATTTTGACAATATTATCCGCAGAAATCAGAATACGTATTCAGATAGAGAAGGAGAGCTGCTGATAGGAGGATACGGCGGGATTTACCGTTACAGAAATACCAATCCGTTTGTAACGGATTACTCGCTGAATGCGGTGAATGCAGAAAGCTGCCGTGCGCTTTACGAAATGGGTGCGAAAAGGGTGACGCTTTCTTATGAGCTCAACAAAAATCAGCTGTATGATCTTATAGAAGCATACAGAAGTGCGAACGGCAGCAATCCGGCGCTGGAAATGATTGTCTACGGACGTGCGCCGCTGATGTTCACGCGGTACTGCCCGCTGAAGACGGCGGGACTGTGCGGCAGGTGCAGAGACGGCAGGTATGTGCTGAGAGACGAATACGGCGAGTTTCCGCTGATTTCACACGAGGACTGTACGACGACAATACTCAACGGCAAAATCCTGAACCTTCTCGATGAGATGCCATTCATAGAAGGCGTAGAAGCGTTCAGACTGAACTTCACGACAGAGAATGCGGCAGAGGTGAAGCGAGTGGCCGGAACGGCGCAGAGAAAGCTGGACGGCACGCTCGACGAGTCTGTGTTCAGCCGCAGAACAGATACGAGGGGACACTTCAACAAAGAGATTATGTAAAAAGGCAGAAATCTGCGGTTTTTTACAGTGAAATACAAGACAGCAGCGGGTATGCAGCAGACGCAGAGGTTTGCTGAGTGAATACAGAAAATCTGCCGGAAATCTGCGGTTTTACATAATAAACTGCGGAAATGGAGAAAAAACGGAAGGGAAAACATGATTCAGACAGAAAAGCTTTCTTTCGGATTCGGTGAAAAGGACCTGTACAGTGACATTTCCTTCACATTGGAGGAGGGACAGCATTGTGCGCTCATTGGCAGCAACGGCACAGGAAAATCCACGCTTGTCGAGCTGCTGATAAATCCGGAGGAATATCTTTATGACGGAAAAATAACAATAGATGAAAACTGCCGCATAGGATATGCGGGGCAGTTCAGTGTGCGTGATAAATTCACGGATCAGACTGTCTTTGAATATCTGAGTGAGCGGTTCACAAGGCTGAGCAGCGAAATAGAAGCGGTCTGTGCGGAAATGGCGCAGGCGGAGGATCCGAGTGCTCTGTTTGAGAAATATCAGGAGTTCCTCGACAGAAACGAGGCCATGGACGGTGACAACTATGAAAACAATATCCGCAGAAACCTTGCGGCGGCCGGCATGGCTGAGCTCGAGGAAACAAAGCTGGCACAGATCAGCGGGGGCGAGTACAAGGTGGTGCAGATTATGCGGGAAATGCTTTTGTCACCGACACTTCTGATTCTTGACGAACCGGATGTGTTCCTTGATTTTGCGAATCTGGGCAGCCTCTGCAGGATGATAAACAACTATAAGGGAACCATGCTGGTGGTCACGCATAACAGATATCTGCTGAATCACTGCTTTGACAAGGTGCTGCACCTGGAAAACGGCGATCTTCAGGAATTTGACGGGAGCTATACGGAGTACAGATGCTCGATACTGCGCGAGAAGCTGGCGCTGAAGATTCAGAACATGGAAGAGCAGGACGAAATCGCACGGACACAGGAGATGGTGGATATTCTGCGCAAGAGGGCCTCGGAAAAGGTCAATCCTGTTATCGGGCGTTCGGTGAATGCAAAGCAGTCACAGCTGGACCGGCTGCTGGCTCGGCAGATAAAGGCGCCGTTTATAGAAATCCGCGAGCCGAAAATCGTGCTGCCGGAGGTTTTATGGGAAAGTACTGCAGCGGAGATGCCTGCGGACCGGGTTGTGCTGGAAATCAAAGACTATCGAGCGGCCTTTGACGATGAGCTGCTGCAGGATGTGAATCTGCAGCTGAAGGCCGGAGAGAAGGCGGCACTGGTCGGTGCCAACGGAACCGGAAAAACCACACTTGTGCGCGATATATTAAGAAATGATAATCCTGCGATTCACATAGATGAAAATATAAAATATGCATGCCTTTCCCAGCTGCGGGAGGAAGGACTTGACGAAGAAAAGACGGTATGCGAGATAATGCAGGATGCCGGATTTGTGAAACGAGACGATATAAAAGAGTATCTGAAGCAGTACTGCCTGCAGGAGGAATGCATGGACCGGAAAGCCGGGCAGCTTTCCGGCGGAGAAAAAAATCTGCTGCAGATAGCATTGATTGCGGTGTCCGGCGCACAGCTGCTGATTCTGGACGAGCCGACCAGCCATCTGGATATCTATGCACAGACTGCACTGGAGAAAGCCGTTGCTGAATACAAGGGCGCAGTGCTGATGGTAACGCACGATTTTTATCTTGCATCCGGCTGTGCGGATTTTGTGCTTCTGATGGAGAACAATACTCTCAGACGTATGAGAACGAGAAAATTCCGCAAAATGGTATATGACAGATATTTCGACTCGGCTTATCTGGAGACTGACCGCAGACGGCAGGAGCTGGAGGCGGAAATCACGAACGCATTCAGAGACAATAATTTTGCTGCGGCGGATAAACTCTGCACACAGCTGGAGGCACTGAGCAGCTGACCGAAACAGGAGAAGATATACTGGCAGAATGTGCAGTCAGAGACAAAATCTGGGGCAACGGTATGTCAATGAACGATCCTGACAGATTCGACCGTGTGAAATGGACAGGACAGAATCTGCTGGGATACACGCTGATGATGGTCAGAGAAAAACTGCGGTAGAAACAAAGCCGGATTATTCATATCGACAGGATGAATAATCCGGCTTTTCTTGTCTTTGATTTGATTAATCTGAACCTGCAGATGAGAAATCTGACGAAAAGCATAAGATATCAGCGCCTTGTGACGAAGCAGAATTTATAGTATACTCAGAGTTATAAAGACAAAAGAACAGAGCATGCATGCAGCGGAGGGCTACAATGAAGAAAATCATCACATTACTGTTAACAGGCATATTGCTGGTTGGGATGGCAGGGTGCCAGAGCGGTCAGAGCGGAGAAGAAGAGAGTGAAACAGCGGCTGAAAGTTCATCAGCTGCTAGTGTAAAAACAGTTTCAGCAGGAGGAATGGAAATGGATTATGCAGTATTCGGCAGCGGAGAAAAGACTTTTGTGATACTTCCGGGACTGTCCGTGCACAGTGTGATGGGATCGGCGGATCTCATCGCAGAGGCCTACAAGGATTTCACAGAAGAATATACGGTATATGTTTTCGACAGAGCAAAGGACATACAGGAAGGGTATACGGTCAGAGATATGGCAAAGGATACCGCAGCTGCGATGAAGAAGCTCGGCATCGAGGATGCTGATGTGTTCGGTGCATCCCAGGGCGGTATGATTGCACAGTATCTGGCTATCGATTATCCGGACCTGGTAAACAAGATGGTTCTCGGTTCGACGCTTGCTAAGCCGAACGATACATTCAATAATATAGTCGCTGAATGGGTGCAGCTTGCCGAAAACAAGGATGAGGACGGCCTGCTTGCAAGCTTTGCGGATAATGTATATTCCGAGGCAACACTGGAGGCATACCGCGATACGCTGATATCATCCAACAAGGGAATCACCGACGAAGAGTACGCACGTTTTGTGATTCTTGCAGAGGCCTGCAGAACTTTTGACTGTTACGACGAGCTTTCTGATGTAAAGTGCCCGGTTCTGGTTATCGGTTCTGAGGGAGATCATGTAGTGACGGCAGAAGGTTCAAGGCAGATTGCTGATGCACTCGGCTGCGAGATTTATATGTATGATGACAACTATGGACACGGTGTTTACGATGAGGCACAGGACTACGTGCAGCGATGTCTGGATTTCTTTTCGGATACAGATAACGAGGAATAATCTGATTCCGGGTACGGGGGCTTGATAAAGTCTCATTTTATGGTATCTTAAAAACAGGAAGAAGGAGGGGTTGAATGACCATATTCGGAATGACGCTGGGTGCTCCGGCGGCCTGGATCATAATCGCCGGTCTGCTGGTACTGATTGAAGCGTTTACACAGGGGCTGACCACTATATGGTTTGCAGGCGGTGCCGTGGCGGCGTCTGCAGCGGCACTGCTGGGAGCTGATCTTATTGTTCAGATTATCGTTTTCCTTGTTGTTTCAATCATACTTATTGCGGCGACACGGCCGGTAGTCAGGAGAAAGCTGAACAACAGGACTGAAAAGACCAATATCGACGCAGTCATCGGGCAGGAAGGCATAGTTGAGGAGGATATACTGCCGCATGCCGCCGGACAGGTAAAGGCAGACGGCAAAATGTGGACGGCCGTTTCCGAAGGCGGATGCGAAATAAGAAAAGGCACCATAGTTATTGTGAAAAGTGTGAAGGGCGTGACACTTACAGTAGAGAAAAGTGAAACGGGAGAATAAAGGCACTGCAGAAGGAAGAAAAACAGGAGGAGAGAAATGTCAATAGTTGCACTGATAATATTGCTGATAATCATCATAGCGCTGCTGGTGACAAATATCAGAATTGTACCGCAGGCAAACGCATATGTAATGGAACGTCTCGGAGCGTATTACGGTACGTGGCAGGTGGGACTGCACTTCAAGATTCCGCTCATCGACAAGGTGGCAAGAAAAGTCTCGCTCAAGGAGCATGTTATCGATTTCCCGCCGCAGCCGGTGATTACAAAAGACAATGTAACGATTGAAATCGATACGGTTGTATATTTTCAGATTACCGACCCTAAGCTTTATGCATACGGTGTGGAGAATCCGATGGCGGCTATAGAAAACCTGACAGCAACCACGCTGAGAAACATTATAGGCGAACTCGAGCTGGACGGCACGCTGACAAGCCGCGAGCACATAAACTCCAAGATAAGACTGGTGCTGGACGAGGCTACTGATGCATGGGGCATCAAAATAAACAGAGTCGAGGTAAAGAACATCACGCCGCCGAGAGATATCCAGATGGCAATGGAGAAGCAGATGAGGGCAGAGCGTGAAAGAAGAGAAGCAATCCTGAGAGCAGAGGGAGAGAAAAAATCTGCCGTACTGATTGCAGAGGGAAACAAGGAAGCAGTAATTCTTGAGGCAGAGGCTGCAAAGCAGGCAGCTATCAAGTCAGCCGAGGGTGAAGCTGAGGCTATACGTATGGTGCAGCAGGCAACAGCCGACGGTCTGAAAATGCTGAGCGAAGCCGGTGCAACGAAAGAAGTTCTTACCCTCAAAGGACTGGAAGCGTTCGAAAAGGCTGCAGACGGCAAGGCAACGAAGATTATCATACCTTCGGAAATACAGAGCCTCGCCGGCATCGCCAGCTCGCTGACAAGTATCGCGGAAAGCTCAAAAGATTGAAATTTCAACGTTACGGGGGGTTGACGCATTTAAAATTTATGGTATCTTAGAAGAGGCTGAAATATGCAGGGAATTAATCCTTTAACCTTCGGTCGGCAGATTCCGTATCAAAGCGGAATATGCCGAATTTAATAATCTATATCTGAAAATCCGGGGACACGCACTCCCCGGATTTTTAGTACAGTCATATCACAGAGAGACGCGTACTGCGTCAGTCAGAAAACAAATCATAGGGAGAGCCGTGCAGACGGTTCTTTTTTGTGTTCATATTCATAAGCCATATACGTAATTTTGAACTTTTGTACTTTTTCAGAAACAATGTGCAGAAGGAACGGGATTGGAACGGGAAAGCAACGCTTACTATAGTAAAGTAACCGATGAAGGGGAGCGCGCAGTCAGGGATAAAAGCGTATGAAAAGCAGAACGGTATCAATCATTTGATTAAATATCGCAATTGCACAATTTACAAAACATCATAATAAACAGAAAACGATGAGTAAATTTACACGATGAAAAGAAAATTGACAACAGGAGGAATTGTACTTCTGTTTGTAATCGGATTTCTTGTTATGGCTTATCCGGCAGTAAGCGATCTGTGGAATCAGATGAGGACCAGAACTCTGGTAAGCACTTATCAGGATGAAACAGATTATATGAAGGATGAGGAAATGAACGAGGAAATCCGTAAAGCAAAAGAATACAATGCCGGGCATACAAGCAATATACCTGCAGATGCATTCGGGGGCTCCGCATCGGTGAGCGATGAATACAGCAGTATCCTTAATCCGCTGGGCAATGGAATAATGGGCTATATTGAAATCCCGAAAATAAACCAGAGACTTGTGATATATCACGGAACAAGCGATGCTGTGCTGGAAAAAGGCTGCGGACATATCGCAGGTACAAGCCTTCCGGTGGGCGGTAAAAGTACACATGCAGTAATAGCTGCACACAGAGGGCTTCCTTCAGCAAAATTGTTCACAAATCTTGATAAACTGAAAAAAGGGGATAAATTTTATATCTTTATCCTTAACAGGACGCTGGCATATGAAGTTGATCAGGTTAAGGTCGTGAAACCGGATTGCCTTGATGAGCTTCAGATTGTTGACGGAAAGGATTACGTGACATTGTTCACATGCACCCCGTATTCTGTCAACACACACAGGCTTCTTGTGAGGGGGCATCGAGTAAAATACGCACCTGAGGACAACAGGACTCAGACGACATCTGAGATGATATTCAATTCAAAATTCATCGGTATAATACTTGTTCTGCTGACATTATGCGGCATCGCTGCGGTGAAGAGAAAAATCACCGGGAAAGGAGGCGGCTGAAAAACAAAAGGCAAATATGTTATTAAGAAAACGGAATTTTTACAGGGAGGATTTTAATTATGAAACACAGATTATTCAAGCGTATAGGAACTATGTTCCTGGCACTGACAATGCTGATGACGATGGGAACAGCAGCTTCATCGGTATTCGCAGCAGAGCAGGACGCAAGCGACGTACTGACAGTATACAACGTGGAACAGGGTGCGACAGTTAAAGCATACAAAATAGTAAAAGAAGAAAACGGCAAATGGGTGAAGACAGCGAACTCACTTTCTATAGCAGATCCGGCAAAGCCGACTGCTAAAGAAATAGCAGCAATCGCTTCATCGTCTGACACACTTGCAGCTCTTACAAGTGTCGATCTCGCATACAATGCGGCAGACAAGTCTTTCAAAGCTGCACAGAAGCAGACACCGGGAGTATACCTCGTGCTGGTAACAGGGACAAACGGAGCGACTCTGTACAACCCGATGATTGTCAGCATTGATTATGACGGTACACTGGACAGCGTAGATGCAAGCAAAAATTTTGAGTATGACGGAAGCGTGGCTTATGCAAAGAGCAGCACACCGAAAATCGATAAGTCAAATGACAAGAAAGGAAATACGGCAAGCGGTACTACAGACAAAGGTACATCGGCTCAGGTCGGAGATGAGGTGGGCTTTACATTAAAGACAACAATACCTTCATACAGCGAGCAGTACACAAATGTTAAATTCAATGTATCTGATACACTGGATGCCGGTCTTGACGTTCCGAAGGCATCTGACATAAAAGTAACGGTCGGAGGGAATGATGTTGCTGCGAGTGCAGACACATATACAGTTACTTTAAAAGATCGCGGATTTGAAATCGCATTCGCAAGTGATTATATCAAAGGTCTTGCAGCTAAAACTGCAGCAGAGAGAGCAGTAGTCGTAAAATACACTTCAAAGGTTAACGAAAATGCGACATACAACTACATCCCTAATAAAAATACTGCAGAAATAACATTCACTAACAAGCCTGACGGATCCACAGGTAAAGACACGGATAATTCCAAGATTTACACATTCGGTCTGGACGCAAATCTCAACGGAACAGCGACAACGAAAAACAAAAAGACTCACGAGGTTATCAAGCTGGATGAGAACGGACAGTCACAGACTTTATCCTATAACGAAGACGGAACCGAAACGACAGTGACAAATCCGCTGGCAGGAGCAGTATTCAAGCTTTATTCAGACGAAGCATGCAAAAACGAAGTTGCCAGCGCGACAACCAGCACAAACGGATATATGGAAATGACAGGCCTTAAAGAGGGCACATATTACTTAAAGGAAATATCCGCACCGTCAGGTTATGTACCGAGTGATACTGTTTTCACTGTAACTATATCAGCCACATACGACGAAGACGGAACACTGCTGACTCATACTGTAAATATTGCCGATGGAGACACAAGCTATGGATCGACATACACCGCAACATATGCTAGTGACGGCAGCATCGACAATATCACTGCAGAATCAGAAACATTATTCATAGTGAACAGCAAGGTTCCAGGACTTCCTTCAACAGGCGGCATCGGTACATACATCTTTACAATTATAGGTGTAGTTATAATGTCAATGGCTGCAATACTGCTCAGAAAAAGATACAAGGCTGCCAAGAATGCGCAGTAAGCGGAATGAAGAAGCAGGAAAAATTCAAAAAATGAAATTCTCATAAAAAACCATAGCTGAGGTGCGGCGGAACTAAAATTCTGCTGCACCTGCAGTCATGCAGACAGGAAGGATTAAAAAGCACTATGGAGACAATTATAGGTAAAGACCGAAAATGGATGACTGATAAAAAAACGCTGGCATATATGCTGGTGTTCCTTATAGGTGTATCTATAATGCTTTACCCTTCAATAAGCAATATGTGGAACCGGCATGTATTCAAGACACAGGTTTCCTCGTATGAGGATAAAGTAAGCTCAGGAGCGGTTGATATGGATAAAGAACTGGAGAATGCTGAGCTTTACAATAAGAATCTGTCCCCAAAGGAGGTCCCGGATGCATTTTCTGTAAAAGACGGAAGTACTGACGAAAATTATGAAAACGTGCTTAATATAGGTGCAGACGGAATGATGGGATATATCAGCATTCCCTCAATAAATGTCGAAATACCGATATATCATTACACAGATGAGGAAACACTGAAAAAAGGTGCGGGACATCTTCTGGGCAGCAGTCTTCCTGTCGGCGGAAAAGGCACACATGCTGTTATTTCAGCACATCGCGGTCTGCCAAGCGCTAAAATGTTCAGTGACTTAAACCTGCTGGAAAAAGGCGACGCGTTTTACATATATGTGCTTGATAAGAAGATGAAATACAAGGTTGACCGGATAGCCGTGGTGGAGCCTGATGAAACTGAGTCACTGGCAATTGAAGATGGAAAGGATCTTGTGACACTTGTCACATGTACACCATATGGTGTGAATACGCATAGGCTTCTTGTAAGAGGACACAGAGTTTCAAATGATACGGCAGTGCAGGAAACGGTAAAAATTGATTTTACGAAAATAATAACGACACTGCTGTGCATTCTGGCGGGAATCGCACTGGCATATCTTATTTACAAACTGTTTGACAGGAAAAGAGGAGAAAAATGGAAGTTAGGAAAACTATTAAAAAAACACTGACACTGCTTTTAATCCTGATTACAGCGGCTGCGGGCAGCACGTTGTCCGTTTCGGCTGCAGATAAGTCGGATTGTGTTCCGGATCTTCCGGCAGGACCATATTCTCTGGAGATAACTGTTCAAAGCAGTAATCCGGATGGTTCGTCGACAGGAATAAACGGAGCGAAGCTGTCTGTATATAAGGCGGCGGATCTGACGGTAAAGCACGGGGGCGCATATTACAAGACAACGGCTGATTTTGAAGAAAGCGGACTTGACTTTGAGGATATGACAGCAGAGGAGTCAAATGCAGCAGCAAAAGCGCTTGTGCAGATTGCTGAAAAAAAGGCACTGACAGGCAGAAGCGGTATATGTGATGAATCGGGAAAGCTTGTTTTTTCTAATCTTGAACCGGGAATATATCTCGTAAAGCTCGATGAATACAGTGACAGCGATTCAGAATATACTGCTATGGACCCGTTTCTTGTTCTCGTTCCGGGGATAGATAAGTCCGGAGAGGAGAATACATGGATCAGTAATGTCTGCGTTATTCCCAAAATAGAGATAAATCCGGCAGGCAGTATTGAGGTGAATCTGCCTGTACTGAAAAAAGTGAAGGGAAATCCGAAAACGGAAGAAACATTCACCTTTGAACTCAAGGCTGATGAAATAACGAATCCTATGCCCGCGGGAAGTGTGGACGGAACGAAGCGGAGCACAGTCAGGGGTGCAGGGCAGACCGAGTTCGGAGCCTGGAAATATACTGAGCCAGGCATATATGAATATACTGTTTGTGAAGTTTCCGGCAGCAGCAGGAATTATGAATATGACAAGACAGTATATCATCTGACAGACACGGTGTATTATGCGGGAAGCAAGCTTAAGGTCGAGCATAAGCTGACCGATGCAGAAGGAAAGGAATACACGAATGCAGAATTTGTATTTACAAATACATACACTGAACCGGGCATCAGTCCGAAAACAGGTGATGAAATGAAAATACTGATATGGCTGACAGCAGTTGTTTTGGGAGCAGGCTTCATGCTTGCTGCAGTAAAACGTAGGGGGCGCGGAATATGAAAAAAGTCAGAAGAGCAATAAATAAAGTGCTGATGGTACTTTGTATTGCAGCACTTGTTCTGCCGGTTATTTCAACTGCATATGCATATGCGGCAGAGCCGCCGGAGGGCACAACCACAACGAGAGACTCCTGGTATCCGACTGTATCAAGCAGTGCAAATGAATGGCAGATTGTTGACGGAGATTTCAGAGACGGGAGCAAGGGTGCATCAACTCAGGTTACCAACAAGTCAAAGAGCGTAGTCATAAGGAAGAATATACTGCCCACCGCAGATGAAAATATCTTTCAGATAGCACTTAAAGTTAGAACACAGGCCAGCTGGGCGGATGTTCTGGATGCGACCAGTGCAAGAATACAGAATGGAAACAGTGACAACTCTTCAAAGGTGCATTACTTTAAAATTAAGAAAACAAGTTCTACTGATAAGCCTGTAACCGTATATTTCATGAATGCACCAGGCAGTGTTAACGAAAATTCTCTGCCGGGAAACTATAAAGTTGTGTATAAAAAAACATATTATCTGGATCCATCCAATTCAGGGGAGTGGTTTCTTTACTTCAACAATCCGCTGATAGGGATGGGTGATCATGGAGGTCAGAAACAGAAGGTTGAACCGGGGGTTGAATATTATATACCTGTCGGAGATTATATGGATGAATATAATCTCCTGCATCATTCTGCGGTTGCACGTACTGTTACCGATGAAATGGGCTCGGGAGTAAGCTATGTTGAGGGAAGCATATCGAATGCGACATCTGTACCGGGTGTATCCGGACTGACAAAGGCTTCCGTAAGCGGCAATACACTGACATGGACGATTGACAGTGACGGCACGATTCCGACGGGGGAAGATTATAAGCTTGTTAAGGATACTCTCAACGGGAAGACAGTCTATTACCGAGAATATGATCTGACATATAAAGTGCACCTTGATACATCAGACTCTGATTTCGAACCCGGCAAGGTTTATGCGACAAACAAAGATGCGGAGCTCAGCTACACATACGATCCGCGTCCGCAGAAGGGCGAAAGCGACTACTGGAATGTGTTTGAAGAAAGCGAATCGCCTTTGAAGTTTCCAACACCGACTGTAAAGGGCACGCTGTACAATCTGAAGTTCACGAAGATTGACAGTGAGACAGGAAAGCCTTTGGCCGGAGCAGAATTCAGCCTGACAGGCTATTATGGAGCTTCAAAGATTTCAGGAGTTACTGCAGCTAAGTCGTATTATGAAAAAACAGCAGTTTCTTCAAAGAAAACAAACAGCAAGGGCGAGGTAGTGTTCGAGAATGTTCCATGGGGAAATTATACACTGAAGGAGACAAAAGCTCCGCTGGGGTATGATATCACATTCAGCGGTCTTTCGAGAACCCTGTGCTATACGACAAATTCCGGAATTCTGTATGCCGAGGGCAGTGAATACTGGCTGAAGGAATCAGAAATAGGATGCGACGGCAAAATTCCGGATAAACCGTGGCCGAAAGCAAGTCTGACATTATCGAAGCAGATAACGAATCTGAATGATATTCTTTCGGAGAAGGATAAAAATTCAGCATTTGCACTTTTGCTTTCGGGATTTGATTCGGAAAGCATAGTCTTCTTTGATTCGGACGGTGACGTCATAGACAAGACGGAAATAGTCGAATCGTTCAAGCACGGTGACAAGGTAAGCTATACAGTTGGCTTAAAAAACGGCAGCGGAACATTCAGACTGTCAGAGGATTTAACCGTAAATCAGGATTTGTTTACCTATGTCAAAACAGAAATCACTAAAAATGAAGGAAACAAGGATTCGAGCGGTGCGGCATCGTTATCGGCAGGCAGCGGGACAGAATCAGCAGTTACGATAAATAAGGACAACGATATTACATTAACGGTTAATAACAAATACAGACTGGGTGAAGTCGAAATTAAAAAAATTGATTCGGTAACGGGGGATGGCCTTGAAGGTGCGCAGTTTGAAGTCTATTCGTCTGAAAAGGATGATGCGGCTGAGGATAAAGAGACTCTCACATATAAGGGAACCACGTATTACAGAATAAAAACAGGAACAACCGGAAGCGAGGGCAGCCTGACATTTGCAAAGCTGCCGGCATCGCAGAGCAGATCATATATCCTGAAAGAAAGTTATGCACCGGAAGGATATTCCGCCCTGGAAAAGGTTATAGCATTTAAATTTGATAAAGACGGTAAAATGCAGATGTTGTCAGCAGCTGACGATGATATCAGTGCTTCAGGGGCATTGATTACCATAAAGAATCATAAGCTGTACAGCCTTCCGTCAGCAGGCGGGATCGGCACACATATATTTGCTTTTGCAGGCGCATTTCTGATGGCTGCGGCGGTTTTACATTTGAAGAGGAAAAAGGAATACCGGCAGGGTCTGCACAGATAGTAAGGAAATATACAGCAAAGAATTTAAAAAGTGATGTGAAAAGCTGAATGCAAAGCGGACAGAATCCTGAAGAATAAGAGACGGAGCATATTCTGTATTGACAGAATAAATTTCATAAAATACCATATCCAATCTATATCTGAAAAGCCGGGGGGAAACTTACCCCGGTTTTTTAGTGGCTGCGCAGAATTTCAGTGCTGCGGAAAAAATTCAAGAATTATAAACGGAAGGAACGCACAAGGAACGCAAAAGTCGCGCAGGAGACACATTCGATAAGCTATAATACTACTGATTTTGCGGAATATCAGGTATGCAAAATAAATAAAGATATAAATCTGCATAGTTGTCTATTAAACGGATTGCTTAAAGTTATAAAGGGGGCCGGCAGAAAATGTTCAGGCATTTGTTCAAACGGAACAACGTATTCAGAATAATTATAATGATATGTGCCATTGCGGTATTATCAGGCGGTTCGGCAGTTTCTTCAGCTGCAAAGTCCTCTGTCAAAGAGGTCAGTGCTCAGAACCAGTTGAACAGCCAGATGTCAGATTTAATGCAACTGAACAGTATCAGCCTCGAGGATGGAAATGAAACGGCAGCAGC
>CAVECM010000032.1:0-22015 GCA_963614095.1 Bacteroidaceae bacterium | reverse complement strand
CTGATTGCGGCGGCAGGCGCAGGCACAGTGGTAGTGACGAGAAGAAGGAGACTGCGTTAGTCCCGGGATTTCACACAGGCAGACAGTTCAGGCAAGCGTGATAAATCCGAATCAACACAGTCGATTCGGACGACCATACTGAAAAACTGAAAAAACAAAAGGGCAGGATGCCGGCAATATGAAGCCGGTCTCCTGCCCTTTGCCGTATAAAGAAAATCCTGCTGACAGCGCAGGAATTATTTTCAGCGGTGCGCTTGGCAGCCGGCATCTCTGCTCATAAGGGACTTTTGATGCATGTTCATTGAATTGCGGAATAAATGATTATATTAATCGATTCATCTGTGGTAATATATATGTAAAATCAGACACTTATTCATCCGATAAAAAGGAGGTAAATGGTTATGAGGAAATCAAAGCTTATACCGGCAGCCGCAGCGCTCGGCCTGGGAGCAGCCGCAGGCGCTCTTTCGGGAGTTTACTTCAGACGTTTCAAATCACTTGCGACGATAAGACAGCTGACATTTTACAGCAGCTATAATCTGTACCGTATGGATGTAAAATACAGATACAGCCTGGACAATGTGATTAAACGCGACATTACTGACAATGACGAATTCATTAAAGCGATTGTGAGGGAGTCGATTCCGGGACTTCCTGTGAAAATGAAGGCGCCGGACTTCGGATGCAGCGTGTTCTGCATAAAAGACATGGCAGAGCATACGCTGATGGGGCGAAATTATGACTTCAAGAACGACACCTCGGCGCTGATGGTCCACTGTGCACCCGAGGACGGGTATAAATCAGTTGCCTTTGCGGCGCTGGACAATGTCTCTGCAAATGAGGCAACCCGCAGCGTCAGAACGAAGCTTGCGTGCCTCACCGCGCCGTTTATATGCCTTGACGGGATGAATGAAAAGGGCGTTTCCATTGCTGTGCTGACGCTCGACAGCGAGCCGACTTTCCAGGCTGCAGGAAGGCCGGTGATTACAACATCACTGGCGATAAGGCTTGTGCTCGACAGAGCGGCGACAACAGAAGAGGCGGTCGAGCTGCTGCAGGATTATGATATGTTTGCGACGAGCGGGCGCGACTATCACTTTTTCATAACGGATGCCTCGGGAGACAGCAGAGTTATAGAGTATGACTGCGACGATCCGTACAGGGCGCTCAGTGCTCTGCCGGTTCGGACGGTTACGAACTTTTATGAGATGTACAGGAAAAAGGTAAAGCCGAATCAGAAGAACGGAATATACGGTCACGGGCGCGAGCGATACGATAAAATCGAACAGATCCTTGATGATAACGAAGACAAGCTGACGGCGAAAGTGGCGTGGAAAGCACTGAAGGCCGCATCGCAGGCACCTCGGGAGGGTGATGTCACCAGCAATACCCAGTGGTCCATAATCTACAATAATACGGACCTGACAGCTGAGGCTGTAATCAGGAGAGACTGGGATACTGTTACGAAATATTATCTTGGAACCAACCGGATCGGATAGATGCGGCAGATCCGGCAGGAATGGGTGGTTCGCCGGATGCAGACAAGCATATGCACAGCGCAGCCGAACCAACGGCAGAATCCCCGCAGCAGAACTAAAGAAAGCAGAGGAAAATGAATGACACCTTATGACAAGAAGCTGGTCAGACTGACAGCGGATATACCGAACGGAGATAATGTAATGCTGCAGCTGCCGGTTGCGGCGGTGAAGAAGCTCGCACAGAAGGCGGGGCGGCTTCCGCTGCCGGAGGAGCTGCTGCGCAGTGTTGATATGGATGAAATCCTCAAAGAAATTGACACGAACTTTAAGAAAAGGGTAACAGGCGAGATTTTCCGCTATGACTCGCCGGACGGAACGAAAATCAGAATAACGATAACTGACAGGTAAGAGAAAAGAGAAGACCGGAATTTATGAAAGTGATAATAAAGACAAAGGAAGCAAATATTTCTATGCTGGTACCGCTTGCGATGGCCGAGATGGCAGTCAAGGCGGTGCCGGATTCGGTATTCAGGAAAGCGGGCAGCAAGCTGGGCAAGCCGTACGACTGCCTGGTCAGCCGCGAAATGATATCGATGATTTTTTCGGAGTGCAGGGGCGTTTTCAAGCAGTGCAGAGGTCTGGAAATCCTGCACATTGAAGGGCACGACGGTACATACGTTTCAATAAGGGTATAGGAGACAGAGAAAAACTGAAAATCGATTATCCGAGTTTTACAGTAAAAAAGAAAACATAAGGGCAGGCGCGCCCGGACTTTACGTTAGAAAAATTAAAAGACAAAAGCACGGGAACAGGTATGCCCGGGCTTTACATTGTGAAAAACTTCGGAAACGCCGGCACGGTAATTGATTTGTTCAGGAATTGACATTACAGAAGGGACAGAAATATAAATGAAATCAAAAGTATTAAGCAGTATAGCAGCGTTTGCGGTCACGGCACTCATGGTCATCAGTATATGCGCGTGCGCTTCCGGATCGGGCGGAGACAGCTCGAGTGCATTAACGGCGGAGGGAACACTCACGGTGCATTTTCTCGATGTGGGGCAGGCGGATTCGACGCTGCTTGTTTCTGACGGGGAGGCGATGCTCATAGATGCGGGCAACAGGGACGATGCGTCATTTATAACCGGCTATCTCTCGGAGCTCGGCATCGACCATCTTAAATACATAGTTTTCACGCATCCGCATGAGGATCATATCGGCTCGGGCGAGGCCGTGATTGCGGCTGTTGAAGTGGACAGGATTTACATGATGGATCACGGATATGATGACGGAATCGGGGGCTATCTGAAAAGTGCCATAGACGAACAGGGTATTGAGGTTGAAACACCGTCAGCGGGTGATACGGCGCAGCTGGGAGAATGCCGGATTACGTTTCTCGGGCCGCTGAGCAGCTATGACGATGAGAATGAAAACTCGATTTGCCTCAAGGTTACGCATGGGGAAACCGACATAATGTTTACGGGCGATGCGGGTTCGTCCTCCGAACGCGAGATAATAGAAAGCGGCGCGGATCTCGAGGCGGACGTTTTCCAGGCGGGGCATCACGGCAGCAGTACGTCGAACAGTTACTACTTCCTGCGTGAAATGAACCCGAAATATGTGGTTATTTCCTGTGGTAAAGATAATATGTACGGACATCCTCACGAGGAGACGCTGAGTAAATTCAATGACCTCGGTGCGGAGGTTTTCAGAACGGATGAGCAGGGCACGGTCATCGCGACCGATGACGGCAGCAATATAACGTTTAACTGTGAGGGCAAGAAGTCGGACAAGGAGTATACGGAGGATTATCAGGAGGCTTCTTATATAGGAAATATAAACTCGAAAAAATATCACATTCCGAGCTGCGGCGGGCTGCCTGATGAGAAAAACAGAGTGTACTTTACGAGTGCGGAGGCCGCGGAAAAGGCGGGTTATGAGCCATGCGGACGCTGTCATCCGGATGCGAACTAAGCTGCAGAATCTTCAGCTGCTGCCCCAATGCATTCGTGCCGGATATGTGCAGAAGCACTCAGTTGTTGAATTAAAAAACTGCAGCGAATATTATCAGACGCTGCAGCTTTAATCAAAAGTAACTGCGATTAAAACAACTCTAATCAAAACTAATTGTGTCGGACAGTATAATTAATTCTGTTGTGAAAACGTGCCGATTCAGGCGCATTTTCACAGCAGTTTTTTTTTTAGAATACGATTCTTTAATGAAATACGGATTTTCAGAACCTGAGTTTTTACAAAATAAGGTCTTTTGGAACCTTATTTTTTACGACATATCCTCTATGAGTTCATCCATATCCTGATACTGCTGTGTGTTTGTCGTGGACGGGTTGTTGTCCGACGGCGAATCGCTCGTCCCCAGAACAAAGAAGCGCACTGCTGCGATGAGAGCAAAAGCGATGATGATTATCCCGAATATAATGAGAGATTTTTTCAGGCGGCTTTTCTTTGCGCTGCCTGCATCAGCTGTGCTTTCGCCGTTTTCAGATGAAACCGCCGGGGTCTCGCCTCTTTCATCTGAAAGTGCAGTATCTTCAGTGTTTTCATTTGAAAATGCCGGAGTCTCGCTGCTAACTTCAGAGGCTGGAGCGCTTACGGCAGTCTCACTGTCAATAGGCTCTGCTGCGGCATTCAAGTCTGTATCTGCGTATGCTGCGGAATTATTGTCAGGCTGAGCCGGGGCTTCCTGACCGGCAGTCGGAAATGCAGCCGGTTCTGACATTAATGCATCAGCATTCTCCTGAACTGAACCATCGGCAGCTGCCGGAGCCGCTGCGGCATCCTGAGCGCCGCCTGACTTCTTAGCTTCTCTGACGGCTCTTTTTTCAGCCTTGATACGTTCCTTGGCGTCCCTTTTCTCTGCCTTGAGCCGAGCTTTTTCAGCTTTGAGACGTTCTTTTTCGGCTCTTCGTGCAGCCTTTGGATCTGCCGCTTCTGCCGGAGGTGTAAAGGTGCCAGGTTCAGGTGTGTCTGAAGCTGTCTGCACTGCCGGTGGTTCATGCTGACAGACTGAAGTGTTTTCAGCCGCATTGTTCTGCTGCAGCGGCATTCCTGCCGGAGCTGCTGAGTTCGGACTGTTTCTGAATACAGGCTGAAAACCCAAAGCATCGGAATTTTCCTGCTGTGGAGCTGCTGCGTTGTTCAGATTTGCGGCAGCGTTCAGACCTGCTGAGGCATTCAGAGCTGCTGATGTCTGAGAATTTTTATTCTGATTCGGTATACCTGCAGTCTGCTGAGAAGCCATATTCTGATCCTGAGGACTCGCAGTCTGCTGAGCCGGTGCCTGAGGATTAATATTCTGACCTGCAGCCGGCTGATTTACTTGCTGAGAAGTCATACCCGGATTCTGAGGGCTCGGAGTATTGTGCGCAGCCGGTGAAGCTGATGCAGTCTGTGCTGCCGCCTGAACTGCCGCCGCCTGACGGGCTCTGCGCTTTGCTTCGAGAGAATGCACCTGCGTGAAAATCACGGACAGCGTTTTCGCATCCTTTTCCTCGTAAGGAACCACTTTGGCTTCATTGCCGTAAATAAATGTATAGACACGGTTCTGAGGGTCGTGTCTTACATCTGACATGTTTATATAAAGGTATTCATTTCCGTCAAGAGTAACGCCCTTTGTAGTAAACTGCGCCTTTTGAGACCCTGACACTATTTCGATAGTTTTCATAATGTAAACCTCAATTCTGTATAAAAGATTGAAAAAAAGGGGTTTTGAACAAACTCCTCCTACTACATGGTAACCTTTTTGGGCACTAAAAGTCAATAAAAATGTAGGATTATTACAAATAAAGGAAGACAAAGCTGTACAATGATGTTATAATATAAAATAATTGCATATTCACATTACTTTACAGCGAGAAGAAGTGAGAAGAAAAAGAGGTTACAGATATGAACAAGAATGCATTAACTGAACAGAGACGCGAGACGGTTATCGGCCTTCTTAAAAATATGAATATCAAGAAAAGCACCGTTGGTGGATTTGATAAAGATGATGTATACGATTGCATGCAGAAGCTGTGCGATTTATATGAAAACAATATAGAGGAATTAGAGAATGCTTACGAGGCAGAGATAAGCGAGCTGAAAGAAAAATATCAGAAATACGACGACAACAACGAGCTGTATGTCAGCCTGATAATGGAAGCTAAGAAAAGCAGCAATGAGATAATCAGTCAGGCCAAGACAGAGGTTGAAACCATACTGGCAGAAGGCCGCGAACAGGTTGCGAAGCAGGAAAAAGAGCTTGAGCAGATGCGCAGCGGTATGGAAGCCGAGAAAGATGCAATAACAACAGAGCTCAATGCATCGAGAGAAGCTGTGGAGGCCGAGAAGGCTGCAATGAAGGCAGAGGTCGCTGCAGAAAGAGAAAAGGCTGAGGCTTTGAAGAACAAGTATAAGCAGCAGCTCAACTCTATGAAGGAAGAGTTCGCAGAAATAAAGACAAACATACTCAGAACTGCAGGAAAGGTTGACAGTCTCAAGAGCAAGCTTTCTGACGATGAGACGGTTAACTGGAATGTTGAGAAGGATCTCGACACAGTGGACTTTCCGGCAGGCGGAGATGATGTGGAAGAATTGACATTCACAGGATATACGCCGAGTGCGGTCGGTGATGCTGCGGCTGATATTGCGGCAGACCCGACAGAGATGCCGGTAATTGATTTATCACTGACAGATGTTTCGGCTGAGGACCTGCAGGCTGCAGGAATAACCGTTGACGCTGAAGTACCGGCGGACACTCCTGAAATGAGCGCACCTGCAGCGGATATACCGGGTATTGATGCAGCAGTGAATGCTCCGACGGGCGGATTTTATGCAGAACCGGCAGCTCAGACGCAGGACGACGGATTAAATGGACGGGCAGTTCCGTTCGTAACAGATTCTCCGTTTGTAACGGACTCACCGTTCACGTCGGGGAATACTTACAGTGCACCTGCTGCACCGGCATTTGAGCAGACACCTGCATATCAGGCAGAGCCTGCTGCACCTGCAGCTCCGTCATTCGAACAGGCACCTGCTGAAGAAGAACCGGGAGTGCTTACGCTTGAGGATCTGATTCCGACGGAGGATCCATTCGGCTTCACAGATTCGGCAGACACAGTCAATGCAGCAGGAACAATCAGCACGGCGGATACAATCAATATTCCGGACATGAATTTCAATAATACGATAAGCTATGAAAATGTGAATATCGCTTCCCCGGCAGCTGATGCTCCGGCAGATGCAGAGATGTCCGGCGAAATATCTTTTGAAGGACTCGAGGGTCTGTTTGACGAAGATAAATAAACTGAGAACTATAGTGCAGTGAATGACAGATAACGGAACACAGATAAGACATGGAAGAATTAAAGGAAAAGATATTAAAAGAAGGCGTTGCAATAGGTACAGAAGTAGTCAAGGTCGACAACTTTCTCAATCATATGCTTGATGTTGAATTTCTTGAACGCATAGGTCGGGAATTCAGGAAAAGATTTGCCGACTGCGAGGTAGACAAGATACTGACGGTTGAGGCCAGCGGGATAGCCGTGGCATGTCTGGCTGCTCAGTATTTCGGATATCCGTCTGTAGTGTTTGCAAAAAAAGCCGCACCCAACACGATGATAGACGGTGCATATGAAGCAGATGCGCGTTCATTTACAAAAGGAACGGTATCGAAATTCAGAGTTTCGAAGAAATTCCTCAATCCCGGGGAAAAGGTTCTGATTATAGATGATTTCATGGCTCACGGCGAGGCATCATCGGCACTTACAGAAATTGTGAAGCAGGCCGGAGGCGAAGTAGTGGGAATCGGTGCGGTTATCGAAAAGGGCTTCCAGGGAGGAAGCCGCAAGCTGCGCGATAAAGGATACAGAGTGGAATCCCTCGCAGTCATCGAAAAAATAACCGATGGCGTCATTACATTCGCATAAATAAAATGCATTCAGATAACCTCATGCAGATTATTCCTGAAAATGCAGGAAAGACATCAGGGTAATCTGACAAAACAGAATAAATAAAAACCAAAGCAGGATACAGCATCATGTACCCTGCTTTTTTAAGTGCATTCGGCGGCGCACGTTTCTAACAAGTGCAAATCCCGAATCAGCCCGGCAGCGGAAAGGATACAGCCGAAAGCAATGGTGTCCGTCATCAGACGTAAACTGCGGCTTCGCTGAACAGCGGACTGTTCGAAATTTTGAGAGTAAAGTGGTAATTTTTATTGACAGTAATTACTTCAGAGAGTAAACTCTTTATGTGGCTAAAACCATAAATAAATGCCGATATAAGCATGAAGAAATGGACAGTGCGTTTCTGCCGTAACGCCTCAGTTACGACTATTGGCTGATTTAGGAGAGACAGCGGTTCGTGATGCGGGCTGAAGCGGTAATAAAGTTCTTTCTTCATAAAGCGGTCAGCACCGTATGTATTGGCAGACAGGTTTCCGACCTGTCTTTGTTTACGTATGAAGTATACACACTGATATTTCATCGTTCAGGCGTGAGGCCTGAGTTATCAGCGGAGTCTGCCGCCGGTAAGATGCGGACCGGCTTTGCTGTTCTATGTAAGCTGTTTTCACTTTTAAGGAGGAAAAAATGAAAAAGAAAGTATTATCATTAGTACTTGCACTTATGATGATTTTCGCATTCTCGGCAACACTTACGGGATGCGGTTCCGGAAGCGATTCCGGAGATGCAGACTTCAAAGTAGGATTCATTTGTCTGCATGACGAAAACTCAACTTATGACAAAAACTTCATCGATGCTGCAAACGCTGCATGTGAAACTCTCGGTGTAGAGGCAGTCATCAAGACAAACATCCCTGAAGGTCAGGAATGCTACGATGCAGCAGCTGAGCTCGTAGACGCAGGCTGCGGAATCATCTTCGCAGACTCATTCGGACATGAGGACTTCATGATCCAGGCTGCAAAGGACTTCCCTGATGTACAGTTCTGTCACTCAACAGGAACAAAGGCGCACACTGAAGGTCTTGACAACTATCACAATGCATTCGCTTCCATCTATGAAGGAAGATACCTCGCAGGTGTTGCTGCAGGAATGAAGATCAATGAAATGATCGAATCAGGCGACATCACAGCTGACCAGGCTAAGATCGGATATGTCGGCGCATACACATATGCAGAAGTAGTTTCAGGATACACTTCATTCTTCCTCGGTGCTCGTTCGGTCTGCGAATCAGCTACTATGGAAGTAACATTCACAGGTTCATGGTATGATGAAGCTCTTGAAAAAGAAGCTGCAAACAAGCTCATAAATGACGGATGCGTTCTCGTATCACAGCACGCTGACTCAATGGGAGCTCCTACAGCATGCGAAAAGAAGGGTGTTCCTAACGTTTCATACAACGGAAGCACTCAGGAAGCATGCCCTAACACATTCATCGTTTCATCAAGAATCGACTGGCAGCCTTACTATGAATATGCTATCGGAGCAGCTATGGACGGAGAAGCAATCGATACTGACTGGACAGGAACTCTGAGCACAGGATCAGTTGTACTTACAGACGTTAACGAAGACGTTGCCGCAGAAGGAACTGCTGATGCTCTCGAAGAAATAAAGGCTAAGCTTGAATCAGGCGAAATCAAGGTTTTCGACGTTTCAACATTCACAGTTGACGGAAAGACTCTCGATTCTTATGAGGCAGATGTAGACACAGATGCTGACTACACTCCTGATACAGAAGTTATCAAAGACGGTGCATTCCTCGAATCAGAATACAGATCAGCTCCTTACTTCGATCTGCAGATTGACGGAATCACACTGCTCGATACAAAGTTCTAAAAACACTGATACAGATTTCTCAGGACATTAAAAAAAGAACATAATATACCAGCGAAAGCCCCGGTGAAACCGCCGGGGTTTTCGTGGTAGTTGCTGTATTGCAGAGGAAAGCGCAGGCTTTACATAAACAGTGAGTTTTACATAAATGTGCTTTCCTATGCAATAAGAAAATGTGAATTCAAAGCAATATACAATCAAAAGAATTTAATCAGAAAGGTGTTGATCAGTTTGGCCAACAGAGAAGTGGCTGTGTCCATGAGGGACGTTACGAAAACATTTGGCACGGTAAAAGCCAACAACAAAGTCAATCTTGACATTTACCGCGGAGAAATTCTGTCACTGCTGGGCGAAAACGGCAGCGGCAAGACGACCCTTATGAATATGCTTTCGGGAATATACTATCCTGACGGGGGCGAAATCTACATAAACGGTGAGCTCGCATCGATACACTCTCCGAAGGAAGCCTTTGACTACGGAGTGGGCATGATTTACCAGCATTTCAAGCTGGTGGATGTATTCACGGCAGCAGAGAACATTGTGCTCGGGCTTAAGGGAGAGGGAAGACTCGATCTTAAAAAGGCATCAGAGAAAATCCGCAGTATATGCGACAAGTACGGTTTTGATATTGATCCGGAACAGAAAATCTACAACATGTCGGTTTCACAGAAGCAGACGGTTGAAATCGTCAAAGTGCTTTACAGAGGAGCAGACATACTGATACTGGATGAGCCTACGGCAGTGCTGACCCCGCAGGAAACGGAAAAGCTTTTTGTGGTGCTCAGGAATATGAAGGCTGCAGGCAAGACTGTGGTAATTATTACGCATAAGCTGCGTGAGGTAATGGAAATATCTGACCGTGTGGCAGTGCTCCGAAAGGGTGAATTTATCGGTGAAATGATAACGGCAGAGACGAATGAGCAGGAGATGACGAACATGATGGTCGGCAGAGCCGTTCAGCTCAATATCGAAAGACCGGAGCCGGTGAATTCGAAGCCGCGAATCAAGGTGGAAAATCTCACAGTCCGCACCTCGGACGGTATACTGAAGCTTGACGATGTCTCCTTTACGGTGAATTCAGGCGAGATACTGGGCATTGCGGGCATATCCGGATGCGGGCAGAAGGAGCTGCTCGAATCGATTGCCGGACTGCAGATGGTGCAGAAGGGATCCGTAAAATATATAAACGATGACGGGCAGGTTGACGAACTCATAGGCAAGGATCCGCTGCAGATCGCATCGATGGGCGTAGCGCTTTCGTTTGTGCCTGAGGACAGACTCGGCATGGGTCTTGTGGGCAATATGGACCTTACGGACAACATGATGCTGCGTTCCTTCCGAAAAGGAAAATCGGTGTTTACAGACAGAAAGACTCCGAGAAAGCTTGCTGAGAAGGTCGTTGATGAACTCGGTGTAATCACGTCAAGCATCTCAACTCCGGTAAGAAAGCTTTCCGGCGGAAATGTGCAGAAGGTTCTTGTAGGAAGAGAAATCGCATCGGCACCTACAGTGCTGCTTTCCGCATATATTGTCAGAGGACTTGATATAAATTCGTCATATACGATATACGATCTGCTGAACCAGCAGAAGAAGAAAGGCGTTGCGGTCATTTACGTAGGAGAGGACCTTGACGTTCTCATGGAACTCAGTGACAGAATACTCGTTCTCTGCGAGGGTAAAGTAAGTGGACTCGTTGACGGAAGAACAGCAGATAAGAATCAGATAGGAATGATGATGACAAAGCTTGGCGGAGGTGAAGATAAATGAGCAAGATAAACAAAGAGCCGCTTTTTCATATCACCAAGCGTAAGGAGCTCTCTTTCGGCAAGACGTGGGCGATAAGAATAGGGGCAATCGCAGCGGCACTGATAGTGTGCGCGATAGTTACAACAGCAATGACAGGCCTGGACCCGTTCAGCGTTTTCGGAACGATAATCTACGGTGCTGTCGGAACAGAAAGAAAAGTATGGATACTTCTCAAAGAGCTTGCACTGCTTCTCAGTGTGGCACTGGCTCTGACGCCTGCGTTCAAGATGAAATTCTGGAACCTCGGCGGCGAGGGACAGATCCTCATGGGGGCATGGGCGACCGCGCTTTGCATGATATATATGGGTGATACCGTTCCGAGCGGGCTGCTTATCGTGATATGCCTGATAGCAGCGATAGTGAGCGGAGCAGTATGGGCTATGATACCGGCGTTTTTCAAGGCAAAATGGAACACCAACGAGACGCTGTTCACGCTGATGATGAACTACGTTGCCACGCAGCTCGTCGCATATTTCGTAATGATATGGGAGGTTCCGAAGGGCTCCGGCAAAGTCGGGATTATCAATCAGTCCTCAATGTCGGGATGGCTCCCTTATGTGGGAACAAACAGCTACCTTCTCGTAATACTGTTTGTAGCAGTAATTACTGTGGGAATGTACATATATCTCAAATACAGCAAACACGGCTATGAAATCTCCGTTGTGGGTGAAAGCCAGAGAACAGCCAGCTACGTAGGAATAAAGGTTGACAGAGTTATTATCAGAACTCTTATCCTGTCGGGCGCTATATGCGGATTCGCAGGATGGATGGTTGTATCCGGCGTTGACCATACTATCACAACAACGCTTGCGGGCGGCCGCGGATTCCTGGGTATTATGGTCTCATGGCTGGCACAGTTCAATGTGGCGGCAATGGCAGCTGCAAGTCTGCTGCTCGTATTTCTTGAGCAGGGAGCCGGAGAGATATCCACAAGCTTCGGGCTGAATCAGTCGTTTGCGGATATTCTGACAGGAATAATACTGTTCTTTATCATCGGATGTGAATTCTTTATAAATTACAAGGTGCATGTAAGAAAAAAATCAGGAAAGGAGGAAGCGTAAATGTTTGATCTGGTTTCATTTATACCGCGTGCGATAATGCAGGGAATGCCGCTGCTCTTCGGATGTACAGGCGAGACGATTTCCGAGAAGGCCGGAAGCCTGAACCTGGGGATACCGGGTGTAATGTATGTCGGGGGAATAAGCGGTGTTATCGGTTCGTTTATTTATGAACAGAACTGCACAGGCGACCTGAATCCGTTCTTGGCAATTTTCATTCCGATGCTTTCATGCTGTGTCGGCTCGCTGCTGATGGGACTGCTCTTCAGTGTGCTGACAGTTACGCTGAGGGCCAATCAGAATGTTGTAGGTCTGGCGATGACCACGTTCGGTGTGGGATTCGGAAACTTTTTCGGAGGATCGCTGATGAAGCTGACGGGCAGCTCGGTTCCGTCGATTGCGCTTTCTGACACCAGCCATTATTTCAGCAGAACGCTGCCTTTTGCAAATGACGCGGGATGGTTCGGCAAGATATTCCTGTCATATGGATTCCTGACTTATCTGGCGGTTGCTATTGCGATAGTGACTGCGTATATTCTCGGTCACACAAGGACGGGACTGCAGCTCCGTGCGGTAGGAGAAAATCCTGCGACTGCGGATGCGGCAGGTATTAATGTGAATAAATATAAATACTGCGCGATCTGCATCGGCTGTATGATTGCCGGTCTGGGCGGTCTGTTCTATGTAATGGACTATGCCAGCGGTGTATGGTCGAATGACGCGTTCGGTGACAGAGGCTGGCTTGCTATCGCTCTGGTTATATTCACTCTGTGGAAGCCGAATGTGGCGATTTTCGGTTCAATACTGTTCGGAGGTCTTTATATTCTGCATCTGTTTATTCCGGGAGCAGGAATGGCAGCGAAGGAGCTTTACAAGATGCTCCCGTATATCGTTACGATAGTGGTGCTCGTATTCACAAGCATCAGAAAGAGGAGAGAGGATCAGCCGCCGGAGAGCCTGGGGCTGCCGTATTTCCGAGAGGATCGCTGACGATGTGCCGTGCAGATTAAATCTGCGGAGGACAGCTGACAACGGAATTGTCGGGGCAATGATGGGAAGCTTCAAAAGCGAAATGACAGAATGAGTCGAAAATGAAATGACGGAATGGCTCAAAACTTAAAGCAATAAAAAACACCGTATCAGCGGGATAAACCTGCAGGTACGGTGTTTCAGCTTATTTGCCTTCATATGCGATGACTGTATCGAGAGGGTAGTCCTTGAGTTTTTCCCGTCCGTTCAGACCCTTAAGCTCGAGCAGACAGATTATTTTCACTACCTGTGCACCGAGCTTTTCGAAGAGCTCGATTGACGCGGCCAGAGTTCCGCCGGTGGCGATAAGATCATCGATGAGAACAACACGAGTGCCGGGCTTCACATCATCCTTATGGACTTCAATCTCAGCTGTGCCGTATTCGAGTTCGTAAGCTGCACTGACAGTTTCTCTCGGGAGCTTGCCCTTCTTTCGAATCGGGATGAATGGTTTGCCCATATTGTAGGCGATAGGCATACCGAAAAGGAATCCGCGGGATTCCAGTCCTGCGATAACGTCGAATTCAACCCCCTCGAGCGGCTCCTGCATCTTATCGACAGCAAGTTTCAGCCCGTCGGCATCAGAGAGGATGGACGTGATATCACGGAAAATGATACCCGGTTCGGGGAAATCAGGTATGCTTGTTACATATTCTTCTACAGTTTTCATTTCATTGACCTCATTGCTGATAAATATTATTATTACGTTGTTGTACTCTGCATATGTGCAGATTTTCCAAACATAACAATCGTACCACAGCAGAGTGGAAATAACAATATGAATATGCTGCGAGCTGATGTAAAACGCAAACTTGAAGCGGAAGAAAAAAACATATATAATATTGAAAAGAAAAGCCTATAGGGGCATAAGTTTTCAATGAAACGGAGCAGCACGGTGTAATAAGATATCTGCCATTTATTGATTTAGATTTGGAGGTAATGAAAATGATATATGTATATCTTGCAGAAGGTTTTGAAGAAGTTGAAGCCCTGACTGTTGTGGATGTCCTGAGAAGAGCGGGGGCTGAAGTGAACACTGTATCGGTTACGGGAGAAAAAACGGTTACGGGAACTCATGGAGTGCCGGTGACCGCGGATCTGATTTTCGAGGATGCAGACCATGAAAACTGTGAGATGATTGTCCTTCCGGGAGGCATGCCGGGTGCGGCAAATCTGCAGGCACACGAGGGTCTGACGGCACAGATAAAAGCATTTGCTGCTGCGGGAAAGAAGCTCGCAGCAATATGTGCAGCCCCGATGGTTTTCGGCGCGTGCGGCATACTCGAGGGTAGGAAAGCAACAATATATCCGGGTATGGAGGAATATCTCACAGGAGCGGAGCCGACAGGAAAGGCAGTGACAACAGACGGAAATATCATCACGGGGCAGGGTCCGGCACTTGCGATGGAGTTTGCACTTGCGGCAGCCGAAAGCGTGAAGGGAAAGGAGACAGCAGATGCTGTGGCTGAGGATCTGCTGTATGTCAGAAAATGATTGACCTGAGCATTTACAGAAATGACATTCATAATATAGACCTGCACCTGCATACTATATACTCGGACGGACTTGCGAGCCCGTCGTATATAGTAAAGGCAGCGGCTGCAGCCGGGCGCAGGGCAGTGGCGATAACCGATCATGACGGCATCGGAGGGGTGGCTGAGGCCCTTGCTGCCGGAAAGGATGCAGGTATCGAGGTTATAACGGGCATCGAGTTTGCCACGGTGCTGGAGAACGGTACGGGACTGCATATACTGGGATACGGTTTCAATCCGGACGATTCACATTTTAATCAGGTGCTTAAGGATCTGGAGAAAAAGAGAGACGACAGAAACCGCAGACTTATAAAGGTTCTGAATGATAAAGGATATGAAATATCCATGGATGAACTGTTGAAGGGCAGAAAAAATTCATTTATCGGGAAGCCTGTCATTGCGAGAGCTCTGGCGGCAAAGGGATATATCAGCAGCTATCTGGAAGCGTTCAGCAGCAAGGATATACTGGCAAGTCCGGAGGCAAGGAGTATTAAAAAAGATAAGCTGCTTGCGTCAGATGCGATAGAGCTTATTCACAGCGCAGGCGGTGCGGCGGTGCTCGCACATCCGATTCAGACAAGGCACGTGGGAGAACCGGGCTCAGAAGAGTTTTACGGCAGCATGAAAAAAATAATAGGAGAACTGAAGGAAAAAGGGCTGAATGGTCTTGAATGTTATCATCCTGACCAGAACAGGCAGCAGACTGAGCGATTCATTGAGATTGCGGACGAATATAATCTCTGCATAACCCGCGGTTCGGATTTTCACGACGCGGATTACGCAGACGCGAAGCCGACGGCATAGAGCTGAGTGCATCAGTGCATATCATCCGGTTATCACGAGGGAAGCAGAAACGGGTATTCCGACCGTTTGAATATGTATTGACCGTTGAATATAGACGCTGAATATGCTATCATAGAAAACAGGTGCAGGCACCTGTTTTTTGTTGTGGAATAAATCGGAGATTACTGCAGCTGCAGACAGAAAAACAATATGTCAGCAGTCCGGCGGCAATGCGGCATACGGCCGGCAGTTATGCGGTTCAGGCATGCCGCACAATACAGCAGGCTGCGGCAGCCGGCAGTTCAGGTATAATATAAAAAGGAACAGAAAATGGCATTTTTCAGAGATATCAAAGAAGATATAGATGTAATACTGGAGCAGGACCCCGCAGCCAGAACGGGGCTCGAGATACTGCTCTGCTATCCGGGAATATGGGCTCTCATCTGGCACAAGCCGGCGCACTGGCTTTACAGACATAACCTGAAGATGCTTGCCAGAATAATTTCTCAGACGGCAAGATGGTTTACAGGCATAGAAATCCATCCGGGAGCAGTCATCGGCAGACGCTGCTTCATTGACCACGGTATGGCGGTCGTAATCGGAGAGACAACAGAAGTCGGCGACGACGTGACAATATATCAGGGAGTCACACTCGGAGGTACAGGCAAGGATACAGGGAAGCGACATCCGACCATCGGCGACCGGGTTGTTATCAGCAGCGGGGCGAAGGTACTCGGACCGTTCAAGGTAGGTAATGATGTAAAAATCGGCGCCGGTGCTGTAGTCCTCAAGGAAATTCCGGACGGATGCACGGTTGTCGGTATTCCGGGTACTATCGTCAGACGGCACGGCAAACCGGCAAAGGAACTCAATCAGGTAGACATGCCGGATCCGGTGGCAGTTGAACTCGAGTGTCTGAGAAGGCGCGTTGTTGAGATGGAGGCCATGCTCATAAAGCGTTTCGGTGAGGAGACCCACATAAAATGTGACGATGAGTGTCAGTATGCAAATATCTCACGCGAAATCAAGGACGGCAGGATAAATCATATTTATGAAGAAAATATAGCAGAGGACATCGAGAAAAGCATAGAGGATGATGTGAAAGCCTTTGAAACAAGCGGCAGAGCCGGTGCCCGGAATGCCGGACAGACTGCAAATACTGGTCAGACCGTCAATGCCGGGCAGACCAACGGCGGCTGTACGGAGCCGGAAGATAATGCAGACGGCAGCGATGCAGGGCCGGGAGATAATGCAGAGTAAGATCAACCGAAAAGAAAATGTGATCGGAGGAAATGATAAAATGAAAATCTACAACACGCTTACAAGAAGAAAAGAAGAGTTCAAGCCTATTGAAGACGGTTTCGTGAAAATATATGTATGCGGTCCGACTGTGTACAACTTTTTCCATATCGGAAATGCGAGACCGTTCGTCGTGTTCGACACGCTCAGAAAATACCTCGAATACAGAGGCTACAAAGTGAAGTTTGTGCAGAACTTTACAGACGTTGACGACAAGATTATAAACAAGGCGAGAGAAGAAGGAATCACGGCACCGGAAGTAAGCGAGAAATATATTGAAGAATATTACAAGGATGCAGCTGCTCTCAATGTAAAGAAGGCAGACGTACATCCGAAGGTTTCGGAGCATATCCCTGAAATCATAGATTTCGTAAGTACTCTGATTGACAAAGGCTACGCATATGAAGCAGACGGAGACGTGTACTTTTCCACGAGAAAATTCGAGGGCTACGGCAAGCTCTCCGGACAGAACATTGAGGATCTGGAGGCAGGCGCAAGAATAGCAGTCGGCGACATAAAGAAGGACCCGCTGGATTTTGCATTATGGAAAGCGCAGAAAGAACCCGATGAAATCGCATGGGACTGCCCGTGGGGCAAGGGCAGACCGGGCTGGCACATTGAATGCTCGGCGATGTCAAAGAAACACCTCGGCGATACGATAGATATTCATGCAGGCGGTCAGGATCTGCAGTTCCCGCATCACGAGAATGAAATCGCACAGTCCGAATGCTGCAACGGCGTGCAGTTTGCGAATTACTGGATGCACAACGGCTACATCACGATAGACAACGAGAAAATGTCAAAATCAAAGGGCAATTTCTTTACAGTAAGAGACATCCTGAAGGATTATGACGGCGAGGTAATGAGATTTTTCCTGCTTTCGGGACATTACAGAAATCCGATCAACTTCAGCGATACACTGATGGAACAGGCCAAGGCGGGGCTTTCCAGAATGGAAAACGCCAAGGAAAACCTCAAGCATCTGATTGCGAACGGCTCCGGCGAGATGACAGACAAGGAAAAAGAGGAGCTGGCAGGCTTTGATAAATACAGACAGGAATTCATCGCAGCTATGGATGACGACTTGAATACTGCAGACGCCATTTCAGCGATATTCGAGCTGATAACTGCTGTAAATACTGCAGTCAGAGAGGGTGCAAGTGCGGAATTCGCACAGAAGTGCCTCGACACTCTGATGGAGCTTGCGACAGTTGTGGGACTTCTGCAGAAGGATGACGACAGTGAAATCGATGCAGATCTGCAGGCGCTGATTGATGAGAGACAGGCTGCGAGAAAAGCGAAGAACTTTGCGAGAGCAGATGAAATAAGAGATATGCTCAAGGCGCAGGGAATCACTCTCAAGGACACTCCGCAGGGCGTTCAGATAATAAGAGACTGATAAGGAAAAGGCATGAAAGTAGACAATATCAATGCGATAAATACGACTGCGCTGGCATACATGGGAGATGCCGTGTATGAGCAGGCGGTCAGAGAACATATAATGAAAAAGGGTTCCTACCATGTGCATAACATGCATATGAATGCGATTAATTTTGTAAAGGCGGCAGCTCAGGCGAAGATTATCAAGACGATGTTTCATGATCTTCCTGAGAATGAGCAGAAGCTTGTGAAGCGTGCACGCAACAAAAAATTCGCAACGAAGGCAAAGAATGCGGATCCGGTCACTTACAAGTGGGCGACGGCATTCGAGGCACTGGTGGGATATCTTTACCTCGCAGATGAGACGGAAAGACTGCAGACGGTGCTTTCCAGGGCGATAGAAATCGCAGAAAAGGGGGAAAAATGAGCAAGGCGGATAAACTGTTCGTAAATATGTGCAGAGATATTCTGGAAAACGGTTTTTCCAGTGAGGGACAGACCGTCAGAGCCAGGTGGGAGGACGGAACACCGGCGCATACGATAAAAAGATTCGGCGTAGTCAACAGATATGATCTGCAGGAGGAATTCCCGGCACTGACACTCAGACCGACGGCGATAAAGTCGGCAGTTGACGAAATGCTGTGGATCTGGCAGAAAAAATCAAACAATATCAGGGATCTGAACAGCCACATCTGGGATGAATGGGCGGATGAAAACGGATCCATCGGCAAGGCCTACGGCTATCAGCTCGGCGTGAAGTACAGATTCCCGCACGGCGAAATGGACCAGGTGGATAATGTGCTGTGGCAGCTGAAGCACACTCCGTATTCGAGAAGAATAATGACAAACATATATAAATTCGACGATCTTATGGAAATGGGGCTGGAGCCGTGTGCGTACAGCATGACATTCAATGTGACCGGTGACAGGCTGAACGCTGTGCTGAATCAGCGTTCGCAGGATATACTGGCGGCAAACAACTGGAATGTGGTGCAGTATTCCGTGCTGCTCTGCATGATGGCTCAGGTTTCCGGACTGAAGCCGGGTGAGCTGGTCCATGTGATAGCGGACGCTCACATATACGACAGGCATGTGGACATAATAAAAGAACTGATAGAAAGACCGCAGTTCCCGGCACCGAAATTCACCCTCAATCCGGAGATAAAGAATTTTTACGATTTTACGGTGGACGATATAAAAATAGAAGATTATCAGAAAAACCCTCAGATAAAGAACATTCCGATTGCAGTCTGACGGTGCGGAGTATAAGGAAAACAGATTTAAAAGAGAGAAAATATGAAAGCAATAACAGTTGTGGATAAAAACTGGGCAATAGGAAAAAACGGAGATCTGCTGGTACACCTACCGGGAGATCTCAGATATTATAAGGAGAAAACCATCGGCAACGTGATAGTTGTCGGCAGGAAGACGCTGGACTCATTTCCGGGCGGAAAGCCGCTGCCGGGGAGGACAAACATCGTTATGACCCGGGATCCGGAGTTCCGAAGAGACGGGTGCATTATATGCCACTCCAAAGATGAGGTCATGGAAAAGCTGCGGGATTATGACACGGAGAGAGTTTTTATCGCAGGCGGTGCGGCTGTTTATGAACAGTTCATGGACGACTGCAGCGAGTTTTACGTGACGAAGATATACGGGGAATACGATGCGGACAGATTCTTCCCGAATCTCGATGCAGAGGGTCTGCACGTCACATGGCAGAGTGAGATGCAGCAGGAAAAGGGCATCTCATACAGATTCATGATATACTCAAAGCAGCTGCCGCAGTCAAACGGAAATGCGTAAATGGCAGCGGATCAGATGGAGCGGCACAGTGATATTGCAGGAGCTGAGATGAGGCATTATGATATCATGGATGAATCAGTGCGGCATAATGATATGCGGCGGGCAAAGCCGTGAAAACAGCATCCGGTCAGGATGGTGAAGAATAACAATATCTGGAGAAAAATAGTATGGCGGAAACGATAATAGGCAGGAATGCTGTTCTGGAGGCACTCAAGGGCGGCAGGGAAATAGAAAAGATAACGCTGGCAAAGGGCGCAGAGGGCTCGGTAAAGCAGATTGCGGCTAAGGCCAGAGAAAAGCAGATACCGATTTATTACAGCGAAAAGAACCGGATGGACAAGGCTGCAGGCGGCGGAGTGCATCAGGGTGTCATCGCTGTGGTTTCGGATTATAAATACTGCAGTGTTGATGATATTCTGGCAAGAGCTGAGCAGCGCGGCGAGGATCCGTTCATCATCATTCTTGACGGGCTCGAGGATCCGCACAATCTCGGCGCGATAATGCGTACCGCAGAATGCGCAGGAGTGCACGGAATCATTATACCTAAGAGGAGATCTGTGTCGGTTACCGAGACAGTGGCGAAGACATCAGCCGGAGCTGTTGAATATATGCTCTGTGCAAAGGTCACGAATATTGCGAATGAAATCGAAAAGCTCAAAGAGAAGGGTGTATGGATAGGCGCATGCGATATGGGACCGGATCTTTATTACAGGCAGAATCTGAAGGGCCCGATAGCGATAGTTATCGGTGCGGAGGGTGCAGGGATAAGCCGGCTTGTTAAAGAAAAGTGCGACTTTGTGGTATCCATCCCGATGAAGGGGCAGATAACATCACTTAATGCATCAAACGCGGCATCAATTCTGATGTATGAAGTCGTAAGACAGAGGATGGACATATGACCGGCTGCCGAGGGGGCTGCACCGCAGCCGGCGAGCGAGAAGATGAATGCAGAGGAAACAGCGCCGAGGTGAGTGATTATAATGAGGACTGTGCCGAATTGTGCGGTGATGCGCCGACGGATAAAAAATCGGGTTCAGACAGAATAATGAAGCCGGAATGCTCGGACGCCGAGCTTGCAGCGATGGCGCAGCGCGGCGATATCGACGCGGAAGAAGCACTGATGCGGAGATACAAGGAAACAGTCAGGATAAAATCCAAGATGTATTATATGGCGGGCGCTGATGAAGATGATGTCATTCAGGAAGGAATGATAGGCCTTCTGAAGGCTATAAGAAGATTTGACGCCGATCGTAAAGCGGGATTTGCGACATTTGCAGGCCTTTGCATAACGAGGCAGATTATAAGTGCGATAAGATCAGCGGAGAGAGACAAGCACAAAGCACTCAATACATCCGTGTCGCTCAGCAATCCGGTAAAGAATGAAGACGGCGACATGACAATCGCAGACACACTGAAGACAAATGATATCGGCAATCCGGAGGAGCTGCTTGTGTTCAAGGATATCGCCTACTATATTCTGCATAACGAGGACAAAATGTTCAGCGGTTTTGAGACTCAGGTGCTGAACGAATTTCTCAGAGAAAACGATTTTGAGAAGCTGTCGAAAAAGCTGGGAAAGAGCGTAAAGTCAATAGACAATGCGATGCAGCGTGTAAAGCGCAAAATCGTTGATTATCTATGGCAGTAGCGGCCGCAGAGCCTTGCAGGCATGCGGCTGAACGACAGTATGCAATGTGTAAAAAGACTGTCAAAGAATTGTGATTTTGTTGACACGGTCATCAAAATATAGTACCATAGAACATATCGATGTGCTGCTGTAGCTCAGTCGGTAGAGCACTTCATTGGTAATGAAGAGGTTCGGCAGTTCAAGTCTGCTCAGCAGCTCCATCAACTACGCAGAGACGGCCGGAATATTCAATGCAGATTCCGGCTCCGCAATTGCGAGGAGTATCGACAAAGTCTACTTCTTGATACAAGATCGCTGAAGCGACTTTGTCCTTTTATTTTAATCAGGAGGAATAAAAATGGCAAAGCAGAAATTTGAAAGAACTAAACCGCATATTAATATCGGAACAATCGGTCACGTTGACCATG
>CAVECM010000031.1:0-22525 GCA_963614095.1 Bacteroidaceae bacterium | reverse complement strand
GATAAACAACAACGCAGATTTAAATACGAAATATGAAACGAAAACCCTTTGCACAGCGGCTGCACATCTCACGCAGCTGCATGCAGAGGGCTTTCGCCGCAAATGAAGAAATTTTTGAAGACACTATTACGCAGGCAAAATGATTATGCAGATAAAACGGCGTATGTCTTCATCATCGGAGATTAAAAACACAAGGAGGCACCGCAGCATATGAAGCTTTGGAAAGGGCGATTTGAAAAAGCATCTACTTCATCCGCTGACGAGTTCAACGCATCGATCGAATTCGACCAGCGCCTTTACAGGGAAGATATCACCGGCAGCATCGCACATGCCGAGATGCTTGGAAAACAGGGAATCATCACACTTGAAGAATCACAGCTTATCATAAAGACACTTAAGGAAATACTTGCCGATATCGAGGCCGGCAAAATCGAATTCACTATAGAGTCTGAAGACATACACATGAATATTGAAACCATCCTTACTGAAAGGATTGGGGATACAGGCAAAAAACTTCACACAGCCCGAAGCCGTAATGACCAGATTGCAGTAGATATCAGACTTTATCTCAAGAAAGAAACCGCTGCAGTCGATAAGGTTCTCGCAGAGCTTCTTGATGCTCTGGAAAAGCTGGCCGAGGAGCACACTGATACAGTAATGCCGGGATATACGCATCTGCAGAGAGCACAGCCTGTAACACTGGCATATCACCTGCTGGCATATTACCAGATGTTTTCCAGAGACAGGGAAAGATTCAGCGACTGCCTGAACAGAATCGACAGACTCCCGCTCGGCAGCGGAGCTCTTGCAGGCACTACATACAATACAGACAGGGATTTCCTCGCCGAAAAGCTCGGATTCTCAAAAGTACTTCCCAATGGTATGGACGCCGTTGCCGACAGAGACTTTGCAGTTGAATTCATAAACTGCTGTGCCATCACAATGATGCACCTCTCCAGATTCTGCGAGGAACTGATTCTCTGGAGTTCAGTCGAATTCAGCTTTATCGAAATTGATGATTCATTCTCTACAGGCAGCAGCATAATGCCTCAGAAAAAGAATCCTGATATGGCTGAGCTCATACGCGGCAAAACAGGTCGTGTATACGGCGATCTCATGAGCCTGCTCACAATCTGCAAGGGACTTCCTCTTGCCTACAACAAGGATCTTCAGGAGGACAAGATTCCTGTATTTGATGCAGTTGATACGCTCAAGGCATCTGTAAGCATTTTCACTGAAATGATTCTGACTATGAAGGTCAAGGAAGAGAAAATGGAAAGTGCCGCAAAATACGGATACATGAATGCCACCGACGCAGCTGACTATCTTGTTTCCAAGGGCATCCCGTTCCGTGACTGCCACGAGATAATCGGCCGCATAGTTCTCTACTGCATAAACAAGGGAATAGCCATTGAAGAAATGTCTATGGATGAATTCAAGTCATTCTCTGATAAATTCGAAGATGATATTTACGAAAAAATCGCAGTAAGGAACTGCATCAAGGCAAAGAAATCCAAGGGATCGACTTCATTTGAGAGCGTAGCCGAGCAGCTTGCCGATATTAAAAAAAACAAAGCACAGAAATAAGAAACATAAGCAAAAGACCTTTTACCGCTCACTGCTTTAAGCAGGCGGCAGAAGGTCTTTTATTTTAAATACCGGATTCCGTTATATGTTATCCATAGCTTTACGACTGTTTTCTCAGACCATTTCCTGCTGGTTTCTGATATATTCTCTGCAGGCATCGATTGTACCCTGCATTTTATCATACACAGCTCTGCACAGGAAGTTGTAAAACTCCTCCTGTCTGTGGCCCTTAAGGCATTCACCCGTTATCTGGAAATAATCGTCACGGTCAATAGGCATATTAATCGGAGCAAGGCCGTTTTCCATCAGATAATAATTCATTGCGAATATCGCAAGTTCCCCGCTGTATTCGGCGAACGGGTATATCTCTATCAGCTTATTATGCACATACATCGCTTTTAGAATAGTATTGTTTCCCGCCCCGCGGCTGTATACTCGTCTGAGAGCATCATCAAGCTTCTCCTCTATATCCAGGCAGTGCACCGGCACATGATTGAAGGAGTATACCACGGGATTTGTTTTTCTGAAATATGCCTTATCATCCTCCGTCAGTATCCTGTATGCGCTGATCAGAAAATATTTGTCAAGATAATTTCCCATTTCAAGGCAGTTGAAAGCAACATTGATAACTTTAATGAAATTCTCGATGAATACATAATCTCCCACCGGAACGTCACGCGGCAGCTCGCCCTTCATGATTTCATCTATCGCGACTTTGTCATGAGCTCTGTTTCTGATAATCAGTGAGCCCTTTATCATATCCATTTTATTGACTTCCCTGACAGCCGACTTGAGGAGTCTGTCGCTCCGCAGTATCTCTGTCAGTTCGCGTTTCATACCGTTAAGCTTTTCATGCATATCGTCTGCTCCTATTTCTTCAAGAACCCGATACGGCCGACTGCCGCCGGATACTTGTACATTTCGACATCGCCGAAATCCTTATCGATTTTTCTCAGTGACGGCATTTTGCTCTTTATTTTGTCATAATCCATTGTCGGCAGAAAAACTATATCATACTTGTGCTGGAATGTAAGCTGCAGAAAATCCAGTATCTCGTCATCGTTGAATCCTTCCTTCAGTCCCACATCAAGTCTGATATTCAGCCCTTTTCCCACGGCACTGTTTATACCCTCTATAACCGGATCAAGTGATTTGCCGTCATTTGACTGCTTATATCTTGTGAAATTGAAGGTGTTTACTGTTACTGTGACATCCGTAACTCCCGAATCTTTAAGTTCCTGTGCCTTTTCTGCCAGGTCCTGGCCGTCCGTTACTATTGTTTTCTTGTTTTCTGACATATCTGTTACCATTTCTTTCTTGTTTTCTTTTTATAATTTTACTTTAAAATCGAATTATAGTCAATGACACTTGATTGTGATATACTTTATCTGCAGGCCGGCCGCCGCCAACTTGCGGCATCAGTTGTCTGCCTGACAAATAACATCATCGAGGGAATTTACTTATGAAAATCTTAGCTATTAGCGATACACACGGAAAACTGAACAAAGTGCGTGATATCTGGCCGAAGCTGACCGATATCGACCTTATACTCCATGCAGGGGATTTTATCACAGACGGAGAAAAGCTGCAGGCAGAATTCGGTGTTCCTGTTATCGGTGTAAAGGGCAACTGCGACGGCAGCTGCAGCAGTTCGGATTTCAGAATCGTCCCGACTGAATGCGGCAGCATTCTGCTTACTCACGGACATATGGAAAACGTGAACTATCAGCTCAGCAGCCTGATGTACAAGGCTATGGAAAACAACTGTATTGCAGCAGTTTTCGGTCACACGCACAAAGCAGTCAGAACCGAAAGCAGCGGCATTCATTTCATCAACCCCGGCAGTCTCACACAGCCGAGAGACGGCAGCGGCGGTTCATATGCCATAATCCGGACATCTGAAAACAGCTTTGATGCCTCAATCGTATATTATTCGACAGTCATGGGAAACAGGAAGCCGCCGCAGTCGGGATTCCTCCGGAATCTGATGAATTACTGCGACAGATTCTGACATCCCGGGTCTGCTTTATTCACTTTACCCGCTTTAACGAACAAACTGCAGCATTTGACATGCTGCAGTTCTTTTTTATAACGCCGGAACTCCTTCCGAAAATTCGGCAGAGTTCCGGCGTCTGCATTTCTTTCTTCAGCGGCTGCGCTGCGTCAGGCCGCCATTGTCTTGATGATGACTATCACAAAGACGACTATATATGCTATTGATTCGGCCATGATTATCAGCTTAAGTACTTTGACCAGTCTGCTTTTTCCGGCTTTTCTTCCTCTTACCATCGAAATGATGAGGACTGCCAGCACAGCTATTCCGAATATCAGCGCCAAGAAAAGTATACCCATTTTTATATTCCTCCAGTTAATGCTACTATTTTTGTATTAGCAACTCATTAATAATAACAGAGAATTATGTTGATTTCCAGTATAAATCAGAATGTTTTTCTTCTTTTCCCGGCTAGTCCAGCGAATTGTATTCGAGGGCTGTATTCTTCTGCTTGAGCTTCACGGCCTTCAGGAATACGCGTGCGGTATCCATGCATGTCATTACCGAAATACCTCTTTCGATAGCCTTTCTTCGTACCGGGAAGCTTTCTCTCTCTTTGCGGTTTGCGACAACAGGTATATTTATCACGAGTGAAATCTTCTCGTCGCTGTCGCTCTCATGATTCATTATCCACTTCTGGGCGGTATCGTAGTCCATCGGTTCCACAGGTATATCGTGAGCCTTCATGAACCCTATTGTGTCATCTGTCGCATAAAGACTGAATCCTGACTCTGCATAATCCTTGAGGATATCCGCCGTATATGTGTTCTGCTCGGATTCCTTAAGTGTTACGAAAACATTGCCGCTTGTAGGTATGCTCATTCCCGCACCGAGGAAGCCCTTGTACATAGCCTTGTCCAGATTCTTGTCTATACCGAGCACTTCACCTGTCGATTTCATTTCAGGTCCGAGTGCTATATCCATATCCGTCAGCTTCGCACTTGAGAAAACCGGCACCTTTACAGCATATTCTTCAGTCTTTCTGTAAAGGCCTGTGCCGTATTCGCTGTCTCTGAGCTTGTGCCCCAGCATAGCAGCAACTGCGAGTTTTACCATAGGCACTCTTGTTACCTTGCTCAGGATAGGCACAGTACGTGATGCTCTCGGGTTAACCTCTATTACGTATATTTTCTTTCCGTCATATGCATACTGGATATTTACCAGACCCACTACATTGAGTGCCTTCGAAATTCTCTTTGTATAATCTGCAAGAGTATTCTCTACTTCCTCTGAAAGTGAATAGTTCGGATATACCGAAATACTGTCGCCGGAGTGAACGCCTGCTCTTTCCACGTGCTCCATGATTCCCGGAATCAGTATGTCCTCGCCGTCTGCGATGGCATCAACCTCTATTTCCTTACCCTGGATGTACTGGTCTATCAGCACCGGATGCTCAGTTGACAGGGATACTGCTTCCTTGAGATATCTCTGCAGCTCGACATCATTGTATACGACCTGCATTGCCCGGCCGCCTATGACATACGACGGTCTTACAACAAGCGGATATCCGATTTTTCTCACGGCTGTAAATGCGTCCTCTTCATTCGTTACCGCAACACCTTCAGGCACTGCTATATCAAGACTGTCAAGCAGCTCGCAGAATTTTTCTCTGTCCTCGGCAAGGTCTATATTGCTGTATGATGTACCGAGAATGTTGATGCTTCGGCTGTCGAGCTTTTCAGCAAGATTCAGCGATGTCTGTCCGCCGAACTGTATGATAACGCCGTAAGGACGCTCTCTCTTGATTACGTTCATTACATTGTCTATGTGCAGCGATTCGAAATACAGCTTGTCGGATGTATCAAAGTCCGTACTTACTGTTTCCGGATTGTTGTTCATGATTATTGCCTCGTATCCGAGATCCTTGATTGCCCATACACCCTGTACGCAGCAGTAGTCAAACTCGATGCCCTGGCCGATTCTGATAGGGCCGGAGCCGATTACCAGAATTTTCTCCTCAGGGCTTCTTACACTCTCATCCTCTTCATCATAGCATGAGTAGTAGTAAGGGGTCACTGCATCGAATTCTCCTCCGCATGTATCTACCATCTTGTATACAGGATAGATATCGTTGTATACTCGTATATCCTGCAGTATGTCTCTGGTTGTGCCTGAAAGCTCTATTATATCCGTATCTGTAAAGCCTCGCGACTCTGCCTCGTATACCAGCTCTTTTGTAAGCGGTCCTTCCTGCAGTCTGTTCTCGAGATCGATTATTCCTCTGATTTTTTTCAGGAACCATCTGTCTATTTTTGTGATATTGTAAAGCTCCTCAACCGTCAGAAGCTCTCTTCTCATTGCCTCCGCGATGCAGAATATTCTCTCGTCGTCGCATGCCTTGAGCTTTTCTATGAGCTTATCATTGTCAAGTCCTGTAACAAACGGTATATGAAGTCCGTCGCATTTGATTTCTATTGATGTCAGTGCCTTGAGCAATGCGCTTTCGAAGTTTCTGTCGATAGACATTACCTCGCCTGTCGCCTTCATCTGTGTGCCCAGTTTTCTGGACGCTGTCCTGAATTTGTCAAACGGCCATTTAGGGAACTTTACGACAACATAGTCGAGTGTAGGCTCAAAGCACGCACTCGTTGTCTGCGTTACGTAGTTTGAAAGCTCATCAAGATTGTAGCCGATGGCAATCTTTGCCGCAATCTTTGCGATAGGGTATCCTGCCGCTTTTGATGCGAGCGCCGATGAACGGCTTACTCGAGGATTTACTTCTATTACAATGTATTCTCCTGTGTCAGGATTAAGTGCGAACTGCACATTGCAGCCGCCCTCGATTTCGAGGTTTCTGATTATTTTTATCGACGCGTCTCTCAGCATCTGATATTCTGCATCTCTGAGCGTCTGCGTAGGTGCGACTACGATACTGTCTCCGGTATGCACACCGACAGGGTCGAGGTTTTCCATGCTGCATATTATGATGCAGTTGTCTCTGCTGTCTCTGATAACCTCGTACTCTATCTCTTTCCAGCCGGCAACGGATTTTTCAAGCAGGATCTGTCCGATGGCACTGTTTTCCATGCCCTTCACACAGAGAAGCTCCAGCTCTTTTTTGTTTTCTGCGATGCCGCCGCCTGTTCCTCCGAGAGTATACGCCGGTCTTATGATAACAGGGAAGCCCTCCTGCTTTACGAATTCATAGCATTCTTCCATGGATGTCGCTATGACACTGCTCGGTATAGGTTCTTTTATTTCCTGCATGAGCTTCTTGAACTGCTCTCTGTCCTCTGCTCTTCTGATGCTCTCTCTGTTGACGCCGAGCAGAGCAACACCGTATTTCTTGAGTATACCCTTGCTCTCAAGCTCCATTGCAAGGTTCAGACCTGTCTGACCTCCGAATCCTGCGAGAATACCGTCCGGGCGCTCCTTTGCAAGAATCTGCTCAAGAGCTTCCTCCGTAAGCGGCTCCATGTATACCTTGTCGGCTATTCCCTTGTCTGTCATTATTGTTGCCGGGTTGCTGTTGACGAGTATAGTCTCTATACCCTCTTCTCTTATGGCCTTGCACGCCTGAGTTCCCGCGTAGTCAAATTCCGCAGCCTGTCCGATGACGATCGGGCCGGAACCTATGATAAGTATTTTTTTCAGATATGGCTTTTTAGGCATTGATTCTGTCCCCTTTCATCATGTTTATAAATTTATCGAAAAGATATCCCGTATCGTTCGGTCCCGGCGATGCTTCCGGATGGAACTGCACCGAAAATACAGGCAGATCTCTGTGTTCTATGCCCTCTACTGTTCCGTCGTTTAGATTGAGATGTGTTATCTCCATTCCCTTCAGGATTATGCTTTCGTACTGCACCGCAAATCCGTGATTCTGCGACGTGATATAAGAACGCTTTGTGTTCTTGTCAAAGACACCGTGGTTGCCGCCTCTGTGTCCGTATTTCAGCTTGTATGTCCTGCCGCCGAACGCAAGAGCTATAATCTGATGTCCCATGCAGATGCCGAACATCGGAGCTTCATTCGCGCTGAGCAGCTTTCTTACCTCTGTTATTGCCTCCGTGGCCTCCTCCGGATCTCCGGGGCCGTTTGTCAGAAAGATTCCGTCCGGACGTCCTGCCAGTATTGTCTCTGCCGGTGTTCCGTAAGGATAAACCGTAAGCTCGCAGTTTCTCTGACGCAGGCATGTGAGTATGTTGCCCTTTACGCCAAAATCCAGCACAGCGACATTGTACGGTTTTTCGTCTGTCTCTGCAAGGCTTTTCAGCACAACCTTTTCTTTGACACCGACCTCTTTCATCCAGTCGCCGCGCAGTTCAGTATCCGCACATCTCTTCGCAGCTTCATTTATCGTGATACCCTCTGTGCTGATTACGCATTTTACCGTTCCCTTGTTTCTGATTTTTTTAGTTATCTTTCTCGTGTCGACTCCGAATACACCCGGAACCTCCATTTTCCTGAGCCATTCGTCAATCGTCATTATGCTGTTGCTGTTTGACGGTGTATCACACAGATCCTTGACTACAAGGCCGAAAGCGTGTATTTTTTCTGATTCATTATCTATCTCACTTATGCCGTAATTTCCGATAAGCGGATATGTCATGTTTATTATCTGTCCCTTGTATGACGGGTCTGTAAGTATCTTCTGATATCCTGTCATCGATGTATTGAATACGAGTTCTCCGACGGCCGTTCCCTTGAATCCGAATCCGTGACCTTTGAACACTGTCCCGTCTTCGAGGTAAATCAAGCCTTCCATTTTTTCAATCGTTTTAATCATAATCCTATGCCTTATCTCCTTACACACTAGATACACGGCATCTCTGCCATTAATAAATAATTATACACTAATATAAATGTTTATGCAACATTATTCATCGTTTTTTTATGCGGCAGACAAAATCCCGCATACGCCTCGGGCAATCAGCTTCTGTTTCTGCCGCATACTGAACCTGACTGCCTGTTCCGTTTTGTATTCCGTTTTGCTGCCGATACCTTCCCTGCATCAGGAATGCTCCTTTGAAGTGTCGATATTCAGGTACACCGAGGCTCCGGAGGCCGCCAGCTTTCCTGTCTGTCTGCTGCGCGCCTCGCATGTCAGCTGTGTTATCCTTCTGCCGGCCGCCATGGCTTTAGCAGTCACGAGAAGTGTATCACCGACCTTTACCGGTCTTATATATTTTACATCAAGACTTACTGTCGGTGCAAAATTTTCTCCCGCATAGAATCTTGCCAGCGCCGCTATCGTCAGATCACATGCTGTGCATATCATCCCGCCGTGCATATCGCCGACTCTGTTCGCCTGCCACGGCTGCACCGGAAATGCAAATGTCAGTGTACCGTCCTCATATGAACACGCTGCTCTTTCGGACTTCATCATCCCGTTTATGAGATTTTTCTGAGTCTCATTGTTTTCCCTGAGCGTTTTTTCAACATGGGCTTCAAGCCTCGCCTGCCCCGCCTTATTGTCTTCATTCATCCGGCACGCACCTCCTTATCAAATCCTCATCCTTATGCAAAAGTGCACTTTTACGCTTAATCACATATTTCCTTAAAGCAGTCTTCTGCTGTATTACCCAATCACATCCTCCATGGTATAAATGCCCAGTGCCCTGCCCTCCATGAAAAGAGCCGCATCGCATGCACCCGAGGCGTAGCACTGCCAGTCATATGCATCGTGAGATATTTCCATTTTTTCTCCCATGCATCCGAAAACAACTCTGTGCGTACTCGGCGTATTTCCTGCCCGTACCGAATGAAAGGCAATATCATCATATGATTTGTCCGGCGATTTTTCCGCCATCTCCTCGGCAAATTCGATTGCCGTGCCGCTCGGTGCATCTTTTTTCGTTTCGCTGTGCATGTCTATTATCTCTATGGTGCATTTTTCGCCGAGCTTTGCAGCCGCCGCACCGAGAAGCTCCTTCATGACATTCACGACATAAGAAGTATTTGATGCTTTCATCACCGGAATATGCTTACCGGCGCTCATAATTTCAGCCGTCTGCTCATCGGTAAAGCCCGTAGTCCCGCATATCAGCGCCTTGCCGTGACGTATGCAGCTGCGCAGCACTTCCATGGAGAGCTCAACCGTCGAAAAATCTATAACAAGGTCGCATTCATCTATTATCTTTTCTATATCATCATATACAGCAGCTCCGGTCTCTGTGCCCATACCCGCCGCGATTCCTGCATCACGGCCGATATAATCCCGCCCCGGTGCGCCCAATGCACCGACGATTTCTATGCCGTCTCTGGCATGGGCCTCGCGGACAATAAGACTGCCCATACTGCCTCTGGGGGCTGTTATCAGTGTTTTTATCATCGAATCCTCCTTCCGGTCAATCTTCTGTCAGCTGAGCTGCTTTTCACTCAAAGCAGTCTGCAGGAACTGCTCGATAGCCTTCAGCGGTTCCTCTTTATTGATTGTCAGTCTTATGAACGGTTCCTTTCCTCCGTTTATCATCATCCTCGGTCCGTATTTTGAAACAAGCGCCGCCATAATCTGCTCCGTAAGCTTCACATTCTCCCACAGACCGAATATTATTTTATATCCCTGCTGCGTTATTTCCTTCACGCCCAGCTTTCCTGCCATCGCTCTGACCTTTGATATCTTCACAAGATTCATCGTGTCCTTCGGAATATCTCCGAATCTGTCCAGCAGCTCGTCGACAATTTCCGTCTCGTCTTCATCGTTTTCAATCATTGCGATTTTCTTGTACATCTGCAGACGCAGTACTTCATTATCTATATATCGCTTCGGAATCACTGCAGGTATCGGCAGGCTGAATGCGGTTTCCTCCGCCTGAGGCATAACCTCTGCGCCCTTTGCATTATCCACCGCCTCCTGCAGCATTTTGCAGTAGAGCTCATACCCTATGCTCAGCATATGCCCGGACTGTTCGGTTCCCAGTATATTGCCCGCTCCGCGAAGCTCCAGATCCTTCATCGCAATCCTGAAGCCTGAGCCGAATTCCGTGAATTCCTTAACCGCTCGCAGGCGCTTTTCTGCTATCTCGCTGAGGTTCTTATCTCTGGTATACATCAGGTATGCATAAGCCATTCGTCCCGAACGCCCGACTCTTCCTCTCAGCTGGTGAAGCTGCGCCAGCCCGAACCTGTCCGCGTTCAGAATTATCATCGTGTTTACATTCGGTATATCTATACCCGACTCTATTATTGTTGTGGCCACCAGCACATTGTATTCACCCTCGGAAAAATCAAGTATGATATTTTCCAGCTGCTTTTCGCGCATCTTACCATGCCCCACGACTACGTCAGCATCCGGCACAAGCGACTCTATATGGCTGGCAACACGGTTTATCGATTCCACGCGGTTGTAAAGCACATAGACCTGACCGCCCCTGGCAAGCTCCTTTTCTATAGCCTCCCTTATCACGAAATCATCCTGCTCCATGACATATGTCTGCACCGGATATCTGTCCTCCGGCGGTTCCTCGATGACACTCATGTTTTTCACGCCTGAAAGCGACATATGCAAAGTGCGCGGTATCGGTGTTGCGGACAATGTCAGTACGTCGACATTCGTCTTCAGCTGCTTCAGCCTTTCCTTGTGCTTCACGCCGAAACGCTGTTCCTCATCGATGACCAAAAGTCCCAGGTCCTTGAATTTCACATCCTGAGACAAGAGTCTGTGTGTGCCTATCACGAGATCAACACTTCCCTTTTCCAGCCCCTCGATTATTTTTTTCTGCTGCGCCGCGCTTCTGAATCTCGACATCATCTCGACCTTTACCGGGAACTTTTCGAATCTGCCCTTAAGTGTATAATAATGCTGGTTTGCCAGAAGTGTTGTCGGCACCAGCACCGCCGCCTGCTTTCCATCGGCGACGCACTTGAAAAGCGCCCGTGCGGCAACCTCCGTTTTGCCGAAGCCCACGTCTCCGCACAGAAGTCTGTCCATAGGCGAATCCTTTTCCATATCCTTCTTTATTTCTTCTGCACATCTCAGCTGATCATCCGTCTCTGTATATGGAAATGAGTCCTCAAATTCACGCTGCCATACCGTATCCTCAGAAAACGCATAGCCCTTCTCATTCATTCTGGCTGCGGACACCCTGAGCAGTTCATCTGCCATATCGTCCACTGCCTTCTGTGCTCTTGCCTTCGTCATCTTCCATTCGTTTCCTGAAAGTTTATTGAGTCTCGGCGTCACACCGTCTCCGCCCACATACTTCTGCAGCATTCCCAGCTGATCCACGGGTATGTAGAGTGAGTCTTCACCTGCGTACTTTACTTTGAGATAGTCCTTCTTCACACCCTGAACGACAAGCTGTTCTATACCCATGAATTTTCCGATTCCATGGCTTTCATGAACGACATAGTCGCCTTCCTGCACATCAGAGAAGCTCTTTATCTGAGATCCGGCCGCACGCTTTGATTTCTTTTTCTTCCGGCGGCTGCCTCCGAATATATCGCCCTCCCAGATATAGCATTTCTTTTTATCACAAAGCTCCATGCCGGCTGTCAGCACGCCTTTAACAACTGATGCCTTGCCTGTCAGATTTTCATGCACGAGAAATTCCCGTATGCTCTTTATCCGTTCATCGCTGCTGCAGACAATTGTCACGCTGTATCCGCGCGCCGCATAATTTTCCAGCTCGGTCTTCAGTACATCCATTCTGCCGTTGAATGACGGTGTATGCCTGCATTCAACATTTATCAGTTCTTTAAGAAAAGGAGCATTTTTTATCATGCTTACAAACGGAGTGAGAATATATCCTTCTTTCTCATAAAGCCTGAAATAATCCTCTTTTCCCGACATCGACGCAAAATCCTCGCCTATTCCTCTGCCCGCTTCGAGTATTGCAGAGATATCGTCCGCACGCTCCTTTTCAAATGCCTCCAGTGTTTCCAGAATTCTTGCCGGGTCGTCTATGAAAAGCTGCGGATTATCCATATAGTCCCATATATACATGGTCTCATCAAAGAAATAGTTTATGAATTTCTCCAGATACTGAAGATTAATCATGCTCTCGGTATATTCCAGCAGCTGCATTTTCCGCTGCCCGAGCTCATGCACTCTTTCGCTTTTCCCTTCTTTTTTTTCGAGAGCCTTTATGCGTTTGTCATAAGCCGCTGCGATTTTCCTGCCGGCAGCTGCAAATACCTCAGGGTCCTTTATTATCTGTGTGCACGGATATACAGATATACTGCTGAGAGCATCAATCGAACGCTGAGTGTCAACATCAAATGTTCTGATTGAATCCACCTCGGTGTCGAACAGCTCCGCTCTGTACGGATTATCGGCATCCGGCGTGAATATGTCAATTATACCGCCTCTTATGCTGTATTCCCCGCGGCTTTCTATCGCGGGGACACGCTCATACCCCATCAGCGCCAGTCTTTTTTTAATCTCCTCAAGCTCGACATCCTCTCCGAGCTTCAGTTCCAGCACATTCTCACGGAAAATCTCACGCGGCGGCAGTTTTTTCACCGCTCCCGTAACAGGCGCTATTACTATGCATTCCTCACCGGCAGCAGCCGCCCGCAGCACCTTCATTCGTTCCAGCAGATCGTCATTGCTCCGCGCCTCGTACTGCATGAATGTTTCATCCTCCTGCGGCAGTATGTAAATTCTGCGCGTATTAAAAAAAGAAAGGTCCGCCGCCAGTCGTTTCGCTCTGTTAAAAGTTGAAACAACAATAAGACTCTGACCTTTTTTCTTATCGACTAGTTCTGATATGATCGGCGCAGCGCACCCCTCTGCTGCACCTGTTATGTTAATCATTCCTTTTTCTGCCACTTGATTCCTCACATCAAAATTTCTGCTCCGGTGCTTCTTCTTTCGCCTTTGCTTTCTTCACATTGTATTCATTCATAGCCCTGTCAATGCCCTTTTCGAGTATGCAGAGCACTGCATCCGCTGCCTTGTCAACAGCATCCGCAATAATATCTTTCTCCCGGCTTGCAACCTTACCCAGCACGAAATCCTTCCAGTCGGCAGCACTGCTTTTCCCGATGCCTATCCTGACCCTCGGGAAATTCTCAGACTGCAGCTGATAAATAACTGATTTCATTCCGTTATGGCTTCCTGCACTGCCTTTTTTTCTTATGCGTATCGAACCTGTTTCAAGGTCAAAATCATCATAAATAACTATGAGATTCTCTAAATCGACATCGTAGTAATTCACGACCTCTCTCAGAGATTCTCCGCTGAGATTCATGTATGTCTGAGGCTTTACCAGAAGGACCTTCCGGCCGGAGAGTCTTCCCTCTCCGACCAGAGCCTTGTGTTTTATCTTGTTCACATTTATCCCGCACTTTTCTGCGATGCGGTCCACGACAAGAAACCCCATGTTATGACGTGTATTTTCGTATTTCTTCCCGGGATTCCCCAGTCCTGCGATAACAAACATTCAAGTATATTCCTTCCTGTAGTGTCAATTGTCAATCCGAGCCCTTCACGGTATCGACGCTGCCGAGGGGTTTTGATTTTATCCTCCCTGCGGCAGATGCCTGCTGATATCAGTCAAAAAGCTTGCTTATCGAATCATTTGTAAATACTCTTGTCATCGCTTCTGCGAACAGCGGTGCAACTGAAAGTATCCTCATCTTATCGATTTTCTTTTCTTCAGGTATCGGCAGTGTATTAAGCAGCACCAGCTCCTCGATTGCCGAATTTTCTATTCTTTCAATCGCCGGTCCTGAAAGTACTGCGTGCGTAGCACATGCTCTTACGCTTGTAGCGCCCAGATCCTTCAGTGCGTTTGCAGCATTTGTAATTGTTCCGGCAGTGTCTATCATGTCATCAACGAGTATGCAGTTCTTGCCTTTAATATCTCCTATGATGTTCATGATTTCACTCTTGTTAGGCTCAGGTCTTCTTTTATCTACGATAGCGATAGGAGCATTGAGCGGCTGTGCCATATTTCTTGCTCTTGTAACGCTTCCGTGGTCAGGAGAAACTATTACCAGATTGTCCATATGCTCTTCCATGAAGTATTTTACCAGTATAGGCATACCTACAAGGTGGTCTACCGGAATATCAAAGTAACCCTGTATCTGAGCAGCATGCAGATCCATCGTAAGCACTCTGTCAGCGCCTGCTGCAACCAGCAGATTTGCCACCAGCTTAGCTGTAATCGGATCTCTTGCCTTTGCCTTTCTGTCCTGTCTGGCATAACCGTAATATGGGATAACCGCATTGATTCTTCCTGCCGATGCACGCTTCATGGCATCTATCATGATAAGCAGCTCCATAAGGTTGTCATTTACCGGATCACATGTCGACTGAACTATGTAGCAGTCCACGCCTCTTACTGTTTCCCACAGATTCACGGATATTTCACCGTCACTGAATTTGTTTACGGTAGCTCTTCCGAGCGGTTTTCCCATTATCGATGTAATCTCCTCTGCAAGCTCCAGATGGGAATTTCCCGCAAATACCTTGTAGTTTGAAAATGCGCTGTTGTTCATTTGTTTCTCCTACCTCTACTTTCTGTTCAAACTGTTCATTATTTTTTTAAGATGCCCTTCTTTTCCACCCATCCGTCCAGCGTTCTGCCTTTGGATCTGGCTACGTAAAGTGCACCGTCCGGTACGTCATCGGTTATCGTACTGCCTGCCGCAATGTATGCATTTTCGCCGACATGCACAGGGGATACAAGATTTACATTGCATCCGATAAATGCCCCGTTCTCCACAACAGAGCGATACTTTTTACTTCCGTCATAATTCACGAACACTACTCCGCAGCCGAGATTGACGCGTTCGCCGACATCCGAATCTCCTATATATGTGAGATGTGCCGCCTTTGCACCGTCACCCATCCTTGAATTCTTTATCTCGACAAAATCTCCGACCTTGCATCCGTCTCCGACCTCGCTGTTCGGTCTGAGATATGCGAACGGCCCCACGGATGTGCCGCTGCCCACTCTGCTTTCCAGTATCACTGAGCTCTGCACTGTCGTGTCATCGCCGATCTGCGAATCCTTTATTCTGCTGTTCTGTCCGATTGTACAGTTCCTGCCGATTTTCACATTACCCTCGATAACAACACACGGGTATATGACCGTTCCCTCGCCTATAACTGCGCCTTCATCTATATAGGCCGTTCTTATGTCTATGAAGCGAACGCCCGCGTCCATATATCCGAGGTTTCTTTCTATACGCTGTTTCTCCAGCTTTTCATATTCTTTTATATCCATAAGACTTTCCTGTTAAAACCTCCTGTCTTTTTCGAGAATCATCTCTCCGACCTTGTATATGTCTCCGGCTCCCATCGTAATGACGAGATCCCCCGGTTCGGCATTGTTGCACACAAAGTTTGCGATTTCCTCGAAATCACTGAAGAAATACACATCCTTTGCCGGATCCTCTTCTTTTATTCTGTTCATAAGACTCTTAGAGCTTATCTTGTATATATTCTTTTCTCTTGCGGCATAAATCTCCGCAAGCACCACCTTGTCCGCTTCAGCAAATGAAACAGCGAAATCATCGAGCAGCGCCATTGTTCTCGTATATGTGTGCGGCTGGAACAGACACCACAGCTGATTGTGCTTCATTTTTCTCACCGCAGCAAGCGTCGCTTTGATTTCTGTCGGATGATGTGCGTAATCATCTACTATTTTAATATTATTCGATGTTTTGCCGAGCACGTCGAAACGTCTCTGGATACCGTTGAAATTCTCAAGCGTCTTCACCATAATATCCACATCAACGCCCAGTATGTGTCCGCATGCGAATGCCGAAAGTGCATTCAGCACATTATGTTCTCCGGGAACTGACAGCGCGATGCGGCACAGCTTTTTTCCTCCGTGATTTACTGTAAATCTCGGCATTCCCTCATTATCAAAGTCTATGTCCGATGCAAAATAGTCGCAGCTTTCCCCGAGACCGAACGTTACTGCATTCGGCAGTCCTTCTATCACGCTCTTTACAAACGGGTTCGCATCATATGCAATCACCGCTCCGTCTGAAGGTACGAGCTTTGCAAATTTGTCAAATGAACTTGCTATATGCTCCACGTCCTTGAAATAATCGAGATGATCCGAATCTATGTTGAGAATTATCTCGATTTTAGGCTTCAGGTTGAGAAAGCTGTCCATGTACTCACATGCTTCCGTTACGAAATATTCGTTGTTTCCGATGTAAACGTTGCCGTTTATCTCAGCCAGATTCCCCCCGACCAGTATTGTCGGTTCCTTCTCTGCTGCCTTAAGAATCAAAGAAACCATAGAGGTCGTTGTAGTTTTCCCATGTGTTCCCGAAACAGCTATGCTGTTATTGTACTCATCCATCAGCACACCGAGTGCCTGCGCTCTCGTTATTGCAGGTATTCCTCTTTCCTCGGCTCTTACAAGCTCCGGATTGTCTCTGCCTATTGCCGATGAGTAAATCACAAGATCCACATCGTCTACGTTCTTCGCTCTATGGCCTAAATATATTCTGGCTCCCTGTTCTATGAGCCTTTCTGTCATTTCACTTTCTCTCATATCTGATCCGGAAACCTCATATCCTCTTGATAAGAGTATCTCCGCTATCGCAGATAGTCCTATTCCACCGATTCCGATACAGTGGACTTTCTTAAAATCAGGCAAGTTAATCATTCCTGCGCCTCCTCAGTTATAGATAAGGTGATTATATCATATTTAGCCTTAAAAATATGCCCTATTTCAAAAAAAACACATTTGACAACAAATACGAATAATATTATCATATTTTACATAATAGTTCGTTTTAATGAAATTCACATATTCCCGGAGGTATATATGAAAAGGAGCCACAGGGTAGGTGCCATCTGCCAGATACTTGCCGAATCGCCGGAACGCATTTTCAATCTCAAGTATTTCTGCGACAAGTTTTCGGCAGCCAAATCAAGCATCAGCGAGGACATAAGCACTGCTAAGGAAGCCGTTGCGGCCACAGGATACGGATACATCGAGACGATTCCCGGAGCATCCGGGGGTGTTAGGTACGTTCCGGACATTTCAGCCGAAAAAGCCGCTGAAGTTCAGCAGCATCTCTGTGAGCTGCTCAGAGAAGAAAGCCGCATACTCGGCGGCGGTTTTCTCTACACATCAGACATTATGTACGATCCGGCCATAGTAAAAGAGATGGCGCGCATCTTTGCAAAAAAATTCAAAAACTCCGGTGCTGACTATGTTGCTACAATTGAGACAAAGGGCATCCCTGTCGCATTTATGACCGCACAGCTTCTCAACATACCTGTCATAGTTGTCCGCAGAGAGACAAAAATATCCGAGGGAGCCACCGTAAGCATCAATTATTTCCCCGGCTCCTCCGAGCGTCTGCAGAAAATGTCCATATCCAAAAGAGCAGCGGCACCCGGCTCAAAGGCTCTTATTATCGATGATTTCATGAGAGGCGGGGGGAGTATCAAGGGCATTGCCGAAATATTGTCCGAGGTCGATATCGATGTAGTCGGAATCGGCGCGGCAATCGTGAATATGAAGCCCGAAAAGAAAAAAATCAGCGACTATTTCCCGATTGTATACCTCGGGGAAGTCGATGAAAATAACAAGTTTGTGGAGGTAATCCCTAATTGTCAGATTTTTTAAAAAATGCTTGTTAATATTATTATTCTATTATATAATACTATCATTAAAGTCAAATCATAATTACCACGAAGGCATGAAAGGCGGTTACCAGACATGAACATTACTGACGTAAGAATCCGAAAAATCAATGATGAAAGCAAAATGAAAGCAGTAGTCTCGATCACATTTGACGATGAATTTGTAGTACACGATATCAAGATCATCGAGGGCCAGAACGGTCTGTTCATTGCTATGCCTAGCAGAAAAATGGGAGAGGGGGACTTCAGAGATATAGCACATCCGCTCGTTTCTGAAACAAGAAACAAAATAAGAGATGCTATCTTTGAAGAATATGAAAAAGTCTTGGCACAGAAAGCAGCTGATGAAGCAGCTGCATCGACAGAAGCATAAAAAATGTGCACGGCATATAAAGCGTATCCGCTTCACCGGCATGAAAACTTATATCATATTTAAATTTATTCAGAAAAAACAAGAGGCTGATTTTCAGGTATATCAGCCTCTTTTTATTATTTAGTGTCTGCTCATTAAGCTGCCGTAACGACTGATTGCCGACTTCTCAGTCATATCACTTTCACCATAATCAGATTGGTCGTTCCGGAAACCTGAAGCGGCATTCCCGCACTGAACACAACTGTATCACCACTCTTTACAAATCCGTATTTCTCAGCTTTTTCTGCTGATTCGGCAAGAACAGCCTCCCAGTCATTTCCGAGCTCCGTAAGTATAGGGAATACGCCTCTTGTCAGCGACTGCTGATGATATGTTTTCAGCACAGGCGTCGCTGCTATGATATTCTCTGCCGGTTTGTATTTTGACATCATCTCTGCAGTATATCCCGATGTTGTAACGGCTATGATAGCCTTTGCCCTAATATCCTTTGCCGTCGTGCATGCCGCATGACCTATAGCATTGGAAATATCCTTTTCATCGGATTCAACCTCCAGGAATTTGTACTGATTTACATCCTCCGCATCGAGCTCCGCTCTGCGTACTATTTTTGCCATTGTCTTCACTGCCTCAACAGGATACATTCCCGCAGCACTCTCCCCGGAAAGCATTACCGCCGATGTTCCGTCAAATACAGCGTTGGCGACATCTGTTATCTCCGCTCTTGTAGGCGACGGACTCGATGTCATGGATTCAAGCATCTGGGTTGCCGTTATCACAGGTTTGCCGGCTCTGCAGCATTCCTTTATGAATTTTTTCTGGATGCCGGGCAGCTTTTCGAAATCAACTTCAACGCCCATATCGCCTCTTGCGACCATTATTCCGTCGGACAGGTCCAGTATTTCGGCAAAATTATTTATTCCCTCTGTGTTTTCGATTTTTGATATGATTTTTATGTTTTCTCCGCCGTTGTCACACAGCAGCTTCCTGAGCTCGCGCACATCATCTCCGCTTCTGACAAAGGATGCCGCCACATAGTCCACGTCCATCTCTATGCCGAACAGTATGTCGCTTCTGTCCGCCTCGCTTATGTACTCCAGATCGATTGATTTGTCCGGTATGTTAATGCCCTTCCTGCTGCTGATTTTTCCTCCGTTGATGACTCTGCAGACAACCTCTGTATCTGTTGTTCCGGTAACCTGCATCCTTATGCGGCCGTCATCAACAAGTATCATTGTGCCCTCCTCCACCTGTGAAGGAAGTGCCTTGTAAGTCGTGTCCGCACGTTCTGCGCTTCCGAGGCATTTTTCTGAAGTGAACACGAATGTATCCCCTGCCTTGAGCATCTCGCTGCCGTTTTCAAAATCTCCGACTCTTATCTCCGGACCTTTCGTATCCAGCAGAACTGCAGCCGGCAGACCGAGTTCATCTCTCACCGCACGAAATGTTTCAATGGTTTTTCTGTGCCCCTCGTGCGTTCCGTGGGAAAAATTCAGCCGCGCCACATTCATCCCTGCCCGGAGCATTTCACGCATCGTTTCCGCACCACTGCTCGCAGGCCCCAGAGTACATACTATCTTGGTTTTTTTCAACATAAAGTCCACCTTCCTTTTGTATGAATTCTATTCACACCTTTATTCTGTTTGATTTGTTTATGTACCGTCAGTTTATGCATACCCATTTATTTCATTAATTCGAAACGGACCTGCTTTCTGTAAAAGCATTTTCCGATAAAAAACTGTAATATCTGCTTCGCGTTCCCGCGTAATCAGTAATAAAACCCCGTCCCGGGATCCGAGTACTCCGCCACCCTTGCTTCGTACGCGTCCATTGCCGCCTCTTTAAAAGCCAGCTGCGGGTTTTCCGCACCGCACAGCCGCAGTATATATTCTGCAAACGGCGGGTTGAGAATCAGCAGCGGTCCTATGACATATGTCGCCATGAAATTATTGACATGTATTCCCTCGCCTGTTATATCCGGATTGAGCCCCGGACCTCTGTCCGTGACGAACAGCGGTGTCTCTTCCGTCTTGCTTTCCCAGTAGGAGTGCGTGAACTGACTCTTGTATCCGACTATTTTCATCTTCACGGCAGTGTCCCCCGTCTGACCCGAAAACTCTCCGAGATAAAGCGAATTGAATCTGTTCATCATATCTCTTTTCGTCGTAAAATCAAATATTCCGAGCCCGTCAATCACTGTGCCGTCCACATCTTCGATTTTCTTTCCGAAAACCTCCAGCGCATTGCCCGTTATGAGAAAATTTGCCCCTGACTCAATAAGTTCTTTTATTCTGTCTCTGTATTTCAGCAGTTTCTCAATCACAAGAAGCTGTGCGCTTTCCGTCATTGTACCCATATAGATAAGATCCGGCTTTTCTGAAGCGAAAAACGGCTCCTCCGTTACTGCAGTCTCTGTAACTTCAATATCCGGCATCGATTTTCTGAGATAACCTATATTCTCAAGCTCGCCGTACAGATTGCATATTTCCGGGAAAAGGACTTCTATCTTCATTCTGCTGCGCCTCCTTTTTCCTCTATAGTCTTCTTGACTTTAGCTGTAACCTTCGAACCGAGTGCTATCGAATCTGTTCCGTAAAGAATGTATATGCAGTTTCCCTTGCTGAGCTTCAGCTTTTCAGGTGTGTCCATTTCATCGTCGGTATACGATATTTTTTCTTCCGGCACCCCCGCAAGCAGCAGCCTCAGTCTGTAGTCCTTTACTCTCGGTCCGCAGATAATAATATTTTCGATATCATCGTTGTTCAGGAATTCAAAATCGCAGTCATACATCCAGCATGTGTTTTCCGACCAGTGAATCGCATCACCCTGACAGCAGTTCATCAGTATGATTTCCTTCCTGCCCTTTGTGTGTGAAATATAGTCAAAAACCCTCGAGCTGGCAAATGCATTTTTTTCCTTTGCAAGCATCTTGCAGACTGTATAATCTCCGACCTTTTCCTCGTTGAATCTGCTTCCGACGATGCTCATGTTTTCAAGGAAAGACTGCACCTTGCTGCGTGAATAGCCCATTTCCAGGAAAAGAGCAGCCATCGACACCACATTATATATGTTGTATGCACTGTCATTGAGCAGTCTGTATGTCGCCCGGCCGTCTCTGTCTTTTATTTCCAGCGTCATCTTTTCCAGGTTGACATTGCACCCGGCATAGTCATATTCCGGAGCTGTAAAGCCGCACTCGGGGCAGTATGCTCTGCCGATATGGCTGTATCTGCGGTATTCGTATTTAAGCTTGTGATGGCATTCCGGGCAGATCTGTATATCGTTGATAAGATTTATACATTCCGTTATATCTCCCGGCATCTTTTCTATGCCGAAATATGCCCTTTCATTATCTGGTGCAACACCTGAACAGATCAGGTCGTCTGCATTGAGCAGCAGCTTTGTTTTCTTCGGCATGTATTTCGTAAGTATATCTGAAATATATTCCGGATGACCGTTTCTCATTATCGAATCCCTCGAAAGATTTGTTACAATCATATATTCGGGCTGCATATACGGGAATATCCTTCTCGCAGAGCGTTCATCGATTTCAAAGAGTCCGAGCTCTTTTCTGCATTTCCCGAGAAGTCCGCAGTTCTGTATCAGACTCGTGGCGATTCCGGTGTTGATATTTGATCCCATCCTGTTGTTTACTGCTGTTTTCCCTTCCTGCGCAAAAGCGTCAGCTATCATATTGCTGACAGTGGTTTTGCCGTTTGTACCGGTTACAGCGATTACCTTTTCAGGTTTGCCTATATATTTCAGAAAGTCCGGACACAGCTTCAATGCTATGACGCCCGGAAAATTCGTTCCGTTGTGACGCGTGACCTTCAGCGCCACTATAGAAAGCTTGGCTGTCCACAAAGCAGCCAGAAATCTTAACTTACCCATAATCAATCCTTTCAGTTATTTGTCGGTCGAAGACCGACATCAGGTTACACCCCTGCGGTGTTTCAGTTATTTGTCGGTCGAAGACCGACATCAGGTTACACCCCTGCGGTGTTTC
>CAVECM010000030.1:0-23336 GCA_963614095.1 Bacteroidaceae bacterium | reverse complement strand
CGGTGCAGTACAGAAATTTTATATAAGGAGAAAAATATGGAGAGAACATTCAGAATAGGACCGATCAGACCCCCAAGTGAAGCGCAGAGCCTGCTGCTGCAGGTGACAAACGGCTGCACGTGGAATAAATGCAAATTCTGCAGACTTTACAGGCACACTAAATTCAAGGCATACAGTGCCGACAGCATCAAGGCGGACATTGACAACATGGTTTTTCAGGCAGAAACAGTCAGCCGGTACAGGAATTCCGACGGCAGCTGGGATATAGACGGACTTAACGAGGAACTGATGAAGGGCACAGAAGACGAAAGACAGTGCTTTTACATGATGGCGAACTGGATGATCGGCGGCGCTGAAAATGTATTTCTTCAGGACGGGAACACGACTGTGCTGAGCAGCGGCAGACTCAGCGACGTGCTGATATATCTGAGGCAGGCGTTTCCGTCAATAAAGCGGATAACATCTTACGGGCGTGCGGAAAATCTTTCTAAGGTAAGTGCAGAAGAGTTTGCGGAGCTGAAGAAGGCGGGGCTGGACAGGATTCATTCAGGATTTGAAACCGGATCGGATGCTGTTCTGAAGAAAATCAACAAAGGTGTGACGCAGCAGCAGGAAATTGCCGCGGGCCGGAATGTAAAAGCAGGCGGAATAGAGCTTTCGGTGTATTTTATGCCGGGGGTCGGCGGAAAAGAGCTGAGTGCTGAGAATGCAGAGGAGACCGCATACGTCATTAATAAAGTCAATCCGGATTTTCTGCGCATAAGAACAGCGGCAATAAAGCCTGACACAGAGATATATGAGGATTTTCGCCGCGGCGAGTTCACTCTGTGCAGTGATGACGAAAAGCTGCTCGAGCTGCGCACAGTCATAGAGAAGACTGATGGCGTGGATACTGTGCTGGTCAGTGATCATATCATAAATCTGCTGCAGGATGTTGGAGGGAGTCTCAAAACTGAGAAAGAGAAGATGCTTGCAATGATAGATGATTACCTCGGAATGCCTCTGCGAGAGAGACGTATGTATCAGGCTGCAAGGCGTCTCGTGCGGGCAAACAGACCGGATGATATGAAAAAAAGGCTGAAACCTCAGGAACTGGAACGTATCGGGCAAATGGTCGACGAGATAGAAGATGAATATCAGTGGGAGCTTCAGATGAATGCACTGATTTCCAGGTACATTTAAGGCAGTGAAGTGAATATAAAGTGAATTTATCATGCAAATGACAGAAATATGATTTGCCGGCAGCAAAGCAGTTGCCGGCATACAGCATATAAGTGCGGAAACCAGAGCAAAAGGCAACAATGAAGTGCAGCGGAGCATCGGACGAAATATGCGGAAAAAGCTTTGAACGAGGCGGACTGCAAAGCTGCGGAAAACCGCAAACGGAATGGGAAAGGGATATATATAAATGTTTTGACAAATTAGAAAAATCGGGATTAAAGAAAAACGATGTATCAAAATTGATAACGAATCTCAAAAATGAAACACTTTTTGAGCGAAAAAATCAGAAATTTTGCATCCTGCAAAGTAATAAGCAAAAAAAACAAATAAAAACATAAAAAACATCGAGTTCTAAAAGCCTTGAAACTGCAAGGAAAAGCAAGGATTTTTCAGAAGATTCAAATTCGTCGTGAACAAAATAATCAGAGTATGCAGTCGGGTTGGCACGGATGTTGAATATATATAAGGCAGAAGTTACATCGATTGCCGTTATTTCGAACGGTGAAAGAAAAAACAAAACCTAAGTTAAAAAGGGAGGATAATTATGACTGAAAGAAACATGAAGTTAGCTTTGGAAGAAGCTAAAAGAGTTGTTGGCCTGATCGAAGCTGATGAACTTACAGAAGAAGAAAAAGCAGGCATCATCACAGACTCAATCGCAAACTTTAACGAAAACTACAACCCGGGTTGGTTAGAATACAGAAAATCAGTATCAACTGACTCCGCATTCGTTGAATGGGGAGACGGCGGTGAAGATGGTTCATTATTCGTAGACGTATACGGAAATGAATTCATCGACTGCTTAGGCGGATTCGGTATCTATGCATGCGGACACAACAATCCGGAAATCAAGAAGACTGTAAGAGCTCAGTTAGACAGATACTGCCTGCATTCACAGGAACTGGTTGACCCGTTAAGAGGTTACCTCTGCAAATTACTCGCACTGATCACTCCGGGAGATATGCAGTACTCATTCTTAACAAACGGTGGTGCAGAAGCTATCGAAATGGCTCTGAAGCTTGCTAGACTGGCTACAGGCGGAAGATGGTTCATCTCAACTGTAAACGCATTCCACGGAAAATCAATGGGAGCTATCTCATTAGGCGGAAAAGCTGCTTACAGAGAAGACTACATCCCTATGGTACAGCAGGTACAGCACGTTGAATATGGTAACGCTGACGCTACAAGAGCTGCAGTTAAGAACCTTATCGCTGTTGGTGAAAAAGTTGCTGCTATCATCGTTGAGCCTATCCAGGGTGAAGGCGGAGTTATCATTCCACCGGATGGTTACCTCAAAGAGCTCAGAGCTATCGCTGACGAATATGGCTGCTGCCTGATCTTCGACGAAATCCAGACTGGTCTCGGAAGAACTGGTACAATGTGGAGATGCGATCACGAAGGCGTTACACCTGATATCATGACATTCGGTAAAGCATCATCAGGTGGTGTAGTTCCTATCACTGGTATCATCGCTAGACCTTGGACTTATGAACAGTCAGGCGTAGGTACTGGAACAAAAGGAAAGATGTTTGACAATCCATGGATCCTCGGATCACCGACATTCGGCGGTAACCCACTCGCTTGCGCAGCATTCATCGCTACTATCAAGTACATGCTCGAAAACGATATCCCTGGACAGATGAAGGCTAAGGGCGACTACTACATGGAAGGTCTGAAGAAATTACAGGCTAAGTACCCTACAGTTCTTATCGACGTAAGAGGTGCTGGACTCCTCATCTGCATGGAATTCCCAGAAGCAGAAATCGGACACGAAGTAACTAAGGGTCTGTTCGCAAGAAAGGTTATGACTGCTGGTACATTAGTAAATGCTAAGACAGTAAGAATCGAACCACCTGCAACTCAGAGCTATGAAACTATCGATAAGGTATTAGTTGCTCTTGACGAATCAATCGCAGAAGTTAAGGCTGCTTACAAACTGTAAGATAAACAGATAGGCCATTGCGGGCACCGTACAATCCATAGGCCTTGTGCCTGCGGACTGAAGAAACCGTAGGGCGAAATAAAAAAGTAGATTCGAATATCGGTGTAATATTCATCTAAATACCCAGAAGAACCGTCAGAAATGGCGGTTCTTTTGTTTTTCAATGATGCAGTTCTTTTGCTTTCAAGGGTTTCGGCGATTTAAAGAATTTTCATTCTGCGCTGAAAAACGGCAGACTTCAGACAGGTAAGACACACGTAAGGCACAGACCCTGCATAGGGCCTATATGATATCCTCACCGTCAAACAGCCGGTAGAGTCTGTGCAGCGTGACGTAGACAAACAGCTGCATATAGCTTGTATTGTGATCGGTGATGCCGAGCAGGTTTTTCATTTTGTCCAGTCTGTACCGGATAGTGTTCTCATGCTGAAAAAGCTTCTGAGAGGTGAGGCTGATGCTGCCGCCGCATTCTATATAGCAGAGAAGAGTTTCGTGCAGATTACTGGTGTGTGTCCTGTCATATTCCTCTATCCTGCTGCGGATGGTTTCATAATAATCCTTTTCCCATTTTGTATGCATATTCGGAATAACAATTTTCTCGATACCGATTTCGCAGAAGTGCGCGGTGCTTTCTTTGTAAATAACTGCATAATAAGCAGCAGCTGTGGCCTCATCCAGTGCAGCACGCAGTTCTTTCGTCGGATGCAGCTCACTGACACCGATCCGGAACAGCCCCGGATTGAGAAAATTTTCGCTGAAAAGCTGCAGCGCCTGTTCATACAGATTGTCGGCGTCCTTAGGTCCTGTGAAAATCAGCATAACGCAGTGCTTGCAGTCTACCAGCCTGTATGCGGCATGCCTTTCGGTTGAATTGACTGCGATCAGCTCGACATATGCACGGGCATAGTCATCCTTTGATATATCATCACGGGCCACGCAGCAGCAGCAGATGCACTTTTCCTCGAAGAAAGGGTCGAGCGTTGAAATGATATCAATGTGCTCGTCGGGATTATCGGAGCTGCGGAGCGCCCGGATTTTGTCAAGATTAGCGTTTTTAACAGAAAGCTTGCTCTTTACAGCAAAAATAATGTCATCAAAATAGGTGTCGCTGAAATAGAAGAGAGGAATATGGTGCTCATCTGCATAATCGAGAACCTCACGCGGCACTGAGCGTACGGCAACCGTTTTTACCGAAATGGCCGAAACCCCGATATCGATAAGGGCCCTAAGGGACGCACTGATTTTTTCGGGTGAGTCGCTGATGCCGGAAAGTGTCGTGAGAACAAAGGTCCCTCTCAGGAAATGAGACGACATCGATTCGGGAGTCTCGTATTCCAGGATGCCGGTGCCTGTGATATCGTTGCCGAGTCCGCTTTTGCCGGCAGCCAGTCTGAACGTTCTGAACAGCGGCTGTGCCATTAATTCCTTAATCGTAAACATGACTTTTCCTCCGTACGTGCAGTATCTGCAATAAATTATACCATAATTTGTAGAAACTACAAACGGGCAGTATGTTTTTTGAAATGGCAGACAATTGAGAATGAAGGGTGCATGTTTTAAAATAAAAACATGATAAAGATTGTCATGGCATATCAGTACATATCAGATTTTTAAAGCGGCCAGTATTGAATCAGACTGTATAAACAGGCTTAACGTACAGGAAGGAGAGTATCGGTATGATTTTCGGAGTACCTAAACAGATTAAGGATAATGAAACAAGAGTGGGAATGACACCAAGCGGTGTAAGTCAGCTGACAGCTGCAGGAAACACCGTTCTTGTTGAAAAAGGAGCCGGTGAGAAGGGCGGATTCCCGGACGAGGATTATGTAAAAGCAGGCGCACAGCTTGTGGATACAACAGAGGAAGTGTTTGCGAGCGCTGAGATGATTCTGAACGTAAAGGAAATTCTGCCGGAGCAGTTCCACATGCTGAGAGACGGACAGATTATAGGAGCCGGCCTCCACACCAACGCAAATCCTGAGGAGGTTGACGCTTTCCTTGAAAAGAACATAACAGGAATAGCTTATGAAGATGTAACAGACAAGGACGGCGGATTCCCGGGACTGAGACCATCAAGTCCGATTGCAGGAAGGGGCGCAGTGTTTATGGCTGCACAGTATCTCAACAGTGTGAACGGAGGTCCGGGAATAATGCTTGCTGATCTTCCGGGAATAGAAAGATCGCATGTTACAGTTATCGGTGCAGGTCACGCAGGAATCGGAGCGGCAGAAACAGCAGCTGCACTCGGAAACAATGTAACACTGCTTGACATTAATCTTGACGCGCTCGACAAAGCGAAGACAAGACTTCCGCACAATGTGGAATTCCTGCATTCAAACAGAGACAATATCATTAACTGCCTCAAGAAGACAGACGTGCTGATTAACTGCGTTCTGTGGCCGAAAGAAAGAGAAGATTATCTCATCGACAGACAGATGCTCAGAGATTATGCTAAGAAGACACTGTTCATCGCAGATGTATCATGCGATATCGACGGAGCAATCGAAACATGCATAAAGGCAACAACGCATTCAGATCCGCTTTATGTGGAGGAAGGCATCGTACACTATACAGTTGACAACATTCCTGCAGCATACGGCCATGCAGCAGCACAGGTATTCTCACTGCCGATGATTCCGTTTATACTTGAGATAGGCAGAAAAGGTGTTGAACAGGCGCTGATTGACAACAAATACCTCAGAACAGGACTTTCCACATACAAAGGCATGCTGACATTAAAAGAAACTGCGGTTAAGCAGAACAGACCGTATACATCGCCTGAAGAAGCGCTCGGAATGAAATAGAGAAACCCCGGGCATAGAGAAAGCCCGGATAAAAGACAAAGGGCGCTTTGGGAGTGAAACAGAGAAAATCTGCAGTTGAAATACAAATGCGGGTCAGAGGGATAATATGCACCAGGAGGGCAGATATATCATAAGATAATTTCTGTCTGAAAGCAGATATCAGAACAAAATAAATGTAATTGAATATATACAGATGTGAAGTGTCTCATGCGGCGTGCTGTCAAAATATCTTGTGTTCCGGCAGCACACTGTATATCATATTACTGCATCTCACCTCATAACATATCATATATTAAACTTCTGACCCGACATTATACAAAAGGAGAAACAAAATGGAATACGGCATTTTAGCACTGATTCCGCCTGTCCTGGCTATAGGACTGGCACTGGTACTCAGAAATGCATACGTAGGTCTGATTGCCGGCACGTATTCAGTGGGAGTAATAACCAGCGGGTGGAAATTCATAGTAACGATACCGAAGACGCTGGAATCGCATTTTACAGTATTTGAGAGCTCGTTCAATGTATGTCTGTTCATAGACCTGATTCTGGTCGGAGGACTGATACTGCTCATCGAGGAATCGGGAGCAATCAACGGTCTGGTAGACATGCTGGCAAACAAAAAAGGACTTATAAAATCAAAGAAGGGCTCAATCATATTCACATGGCTCCTCGGAATCATCATATTCTTTTCGGATAATCTGAGCTGCCTGATGACAGGAGCTGTAACAAAGAGCATAAACGAAAAATTCAACGTATCAAAAGAAAAGATGGCATACGTGGTGCACTCGACATCGACAGCTGTATGTCTGCTGATACCTATCGGCGGATGGGGCGGATACTGCATAGGACTTCTCGGAGCCAACGGTGTGGAGAACGCCAATGCGACGATGTTTCAGAGTATACCTCTCAACTTCTTCTGTATCATAGTCGTGCTTTCAGTACCGGTTCTGGCACTGCTCGGCAAGGACTTCGGACCGATGAAAAAAGCGGAGAGACTTGCTGAACAGAAGGGCATGGAAAATGAAGATCCGGCAGATGCGGGAAAAGTAAAAATCGAAGGTAAATACGCAGGCGCAAGCAATGCGATATTCCCTATCGTTCTGCTTATCGTGAGCATCGTTGTCGGCATATTCGTGACAGGCGGCGGAAACTTCTTTGAAGGAGAAGGACAGCTGGCACTTTTCTATGCGAACATCATAACGACATTTGCAACGATTGCGCTCTACTTAAAGAGAAAACTGCTTACATTTGACGATGTAAAGAGAATACTGCTCAAGGGATACGGCAGCATGCTGCCTATGATTCTCCTGCTGGTAATGGCATTCACATTCGGCAGTGCACTTACAACAATAGGAACTGCAGAATTCATCAGCGGTGTGCTGACAAGCACTATGGGACCTTCATTCTACCCGATGCTGGTATTCCTGATGGCAATGCTCATTTCATTCCCGTCCGGAACATCCATGGGAACGATGGCCATCGTGACGCCGATTGTTCTGCCTACAGCTATAGGAATGGGAGCAAGCATTCCGCTCGTAGCAGCAGCTATCTGGGGCGGCGCTATATTCGGAGACCAGTCATCCCCTGTATCTGATACCACGATGCTGACATGCTCCACACTCGAAATGAACCCGGTGGATCATACAAGGACACAGCTTCCGTACACAATAGGCGCGGCAATCATATCTGCAGCATTATATCTGGTATTCGGATTCATTCTGTAAAACAGCCTTGTTCCAGTCTTCTGCGGAACCGTTCTGAAAAGGGCGTCCGCGGAAGACTTTTATTAAACAGGATTATCGGAGTAAATGAAGCATACAGATAAATTTACCAGAACGAATGGGTAATGTTAAATAAATTGTCAAGGTAAATGAGTTTTGATAAATAAAATTATCAGAGTAAATGAGTCATGGTAAATAGAATTGTCAGGCGAATGAGTTGTGATAAATAAATTTTCCGGAGCAAAAGAGCCATGATGAATAAAATGATCAGAGCAATGAGTCATGATAAATAACTGACGATAAGTAAAAAATCGATAAATTCAGCAGGAAATCGATAAACAACGAAACGAGGAGCAGATAAATGAAGAAATTAATGACAGGAAACGAGGCAGTCGCAAGAGGTGCCTGGGAAGCAGGCGTGCGCTTTGCGGCAGCATACCCGGGAACACCGAGCACTGAAATCCTGGAAAACGCGGCAAAGTATGACGAAATACTCGCCGAATGGGCACCTAACGAAAAGGCTGCGCTGGAGTCAGCTATCGGTGCATCATTTGCCGGAGCGAGAAGCATGGCCTCGATGAAACACGTAGGAGTAAACGTTGCAGCTGACCCGCTCTTTACATTCGCATATACAGGAGTCACAGGGGGCACAGTGATTATCTCGGCAGACGAGCCCGGACAGCACTCGGCTCAGAACGAACAGGACAACAGGAATTATGCCAAGGCTGCAAAGCTGCCGATGTTCGAACCGTCGGACAGCAGGGACTGCCTGGAGATGATAAGAGAAGCGTATGATGTCAGCGAAAAATACGACATGCCTGTGTTCTTCCGCATGACGACGAGAATATGCCATGCGAAGTCGATTGTGGAGCCGGGTGAAAGACACGAAAGAGATATCATCCCGTATAAGAGAGAGGCGGAAAAGCACGTGTGTGTTCCTGCCAATGCGAAGATTCTGAGACGTACGCTTGAGGATCGTCTTGCAAAGCTCAGGGAGTATTCGGAAAACTGCAGATTTAATTACGCAGAGTACAATTCGGCAGCAGCCGGCGCTCAGAAAGTCGGCATTATCGCTTCAGGTGCATGCTGCAGATATGCGAAGGAAGTTTTCGGCGACAGCGCTTCATACCTGAAGCTGGGCTTCACAAATCCGATGCCGGAGAACCTGATAAAGGAATTCTGCAGCAGAATGGATCAGATTTATATTATTGAAGAAAACGACCCGTTCATCGAAGAAGCTGTTAAGCTGCTGGGAATTTCGTGCGTCGGCAAGGAAAAGCTGCCGAAATACGGCGAGATGACTCCGGATGTAATCAGAGAAGCTTTGCTCGGAGAGGGCCTGGAGCTTATAGATTATGACAAGAGCGGTGTAGTGGGAAGACCGCCGACACTGTGTGCGGGATGTCCTCACAGAGGATTTTTCTACGAGCTGGGCAAGAGAAAGAATGTGATGATTTCAGGTGATATCGGATGCTACACACTGGGATTCGCGGCACCTTACAATGCAATGGACAGCTGCATCTGCATGGGAGGCAGCTTCAGCATCGGGCACGGCGCACAGCAGATTTTCAATATGAGAACCGATGAAAAATGGCGTGTTGTGTCGGTTCTGGGAGACTCGACATTCTTCCACACAGGCATCAACTCGCTGATAGATGTGGTTTACAACAACAGCAATACGGTAAATGTAATACTCGACAACAGAATCACAGGAATGACAGGCCATCAGGAAAATCCGGGAACAGGCTTCAATGCAAAGGGCGACCCGGCGAATGCAATTGATATCGAGGCGATGGTAAGAGCTATAGGCATCAAGCATGTGAAGGTTGTGGATCCGAATGACCTGAAAGAGGTTTCGGATGCACTCGACGAGTTCCTTGCACTGGACGAACCGTCTGTCATCATCACGAGATGGCCGTGCGCACTGAAGAGATTTTCCGATGCGGACAAGAAGGAATTCAGCGGAGCATTTACACAGAGATTCACCATAGACGCCTCGAAATGCATCGGCTGCAGGCTTTGCATGAAGTGCGGATGTCCGGCAATATCATTTGATTCGGAAAATAAAAAGGCTGTCATAGAGAGAATTCAGTGTCTGGGCTGCGAGGTATGCGCTCAGCTGTGTCCGAAGTCAGCAATTGTAAAGGAGGCCGAGTAAATGAACAGCAATTCAATGGAAACAAAGAGCATCCTGCTTGTGGGAGTGGGTGGACAGGGTACAATTCTGGCCAGCAAGCTTCTGACAGAGGGACTGATGGAGCAGGGTTTTGATGTGAAGATGAGTGAGGTTCACGGTATGTCGCAGCGCGGCGGCGATGTCTCCTCCCAGGTGAGATACGGCTCGAACGTAGAATCACCGGTGATTGAGAAGGGCAGCGCGGATATCCTGGTATCCTTTGAAAAAATGGAGGCGCTGAGAAATCTGGAGTTTCTCAGACCCGGCGGCAGAGTTGTCGTTAACGAATATGAAATGCCGTCGATGCCGATTCTGACAGGGGATGCGGTTTATCCCGAAAATGCCGTGGATATCATCAGGCAGCACGCAGACACTATCAGCATCAACGCAACAGAAATGGCAATCGAGCTCGGCAATCCCAAGGCTATGAATATGATTCTTCTGGGAACGGTAATCAAGTCTATGGGACTCGAGGACGCCGACTGGGACAAGATTGTGAGAGAAAATGTAAAGCCTGCATTTGTCGATATGAATATCAAAGCGATAAAATGCGGGATGGATGCTGTGCAGCAGGCCCGATGTTAAAGAGGAGCAGGACAGCAGTTGTGCGCCGGCGGCGGATTCCGGCCGGCGGGCCTCGGTGAAGCACCGGCAGGCACAGCGGCTCCGGCGCATAAATCCGGTACAGCATAATTAATTCATCAAGAGGTACAAAATGAACGTATACAGCAAATACAAAAGCAAGCTTCGCACGCCCGATGAGGCGGTGAAGTGCATCAAGAGCGGAGACTGGGTGGATTATACTGTTTCGCTGGGTTTTCCGTATCTGCTCGACAAGGCGATGGCAAAGCGCAGAGACGAGCTTTATGATGTGAAAATCAGGGGAAATCTTATCTTCGGACCGATTGAAGCAGTGGAGTGCGACCCGCAGCGCGAGCATTTTACATACAACAGCTGGCATTGCTCCGGATATGAGCGGAAGCTGTGCGACCGCGGGCTCTGCAACTACATACCGATGGCCTTCAGAAACGTCACGCCGTACTATTTTCATTTTCTGACGGTGAATGTTGCCATGGTGTGTGCGACGCCGATGGACAAGCACGGATATTTCAATCTTTCCTGCTCGACAGGGGTAGCGAAGGGAATCCTGGATAAGGCCGATATTGTGATAATCGAGGTTAATGAAAAGCTGCCGAAGGTCTACGGCGGATTTGAGGAGGCGATTCATATTGACGAGGTGGATTATATTGTGGAGGGCGAGCATCCTCCGCTTCCGCTTCTGCCGATAGATCCTGCGACGGAGGAAGATGTAAAGATCGCACAGCACATTCTGCCTTACATCCCCTCGGGTGCTACGATTCAGCTCGGTATCGGATCGATGCCTAATGTCATCGGGAAAATGCTGGCGGATTCTGATCTCACCGACCTCGGGATGCACACAGAGCTCTGTTCAGACGCATATGTGGAGCTTTATGAGGCGGGAAAGCTGACGAACCGCAGAAAGAAAATTCACAGAAACAAGGGAGTGACAGGCATCGCCTTCGGTTCGGAGAAGCTGTATGAATGGGTGGATGAGAATCCGGGCCTGATGATATGCCCTCTGGAATATGTGAATGCGCCGGATGTCATCGCTCAGCTGGATGATATGATATCAATCAACAGCTGCATTTCGGTGGATCTTTACGGGCAGATCTGTGCGGAAAGCGCAGGCCTCCGTCATATCAGCGGTACAGGAGGGCAGCTGGATTATCTGACGGGTGCTTCGATGAGCAGAGGCGGCAAGGCGTTTATATGTATGACGTCGTCATTTGTGGATAAGGCCGGAGAGCGTCATTCGCGCATTCTGCCGCAGTTTATGGGCGATATTGTTACCGATCCGAGGAGCCAGGGGTATTTCATTGTGACAGAATACGGCGTAATCAATCTCGCCGGAAGGAGCACATGGGAGCGCGCAGAGATGCTGGTGTCTATCGCGCATCCTGATTTCAGAGAAGATCTTATAAAGGCCGCGCAGAAGCAGAAAATCTGGCGGCAGTCAAATAAGCGATAAAGTGACGGCGGCGGGCCTGTATCCCGCCGCTTTTGTTGTGCTCCGGCATTATTTTCCGGATTTCAGCCTTAGAAACCTGAATACGAGGTGTGCGGTGAAATCGCTATGTAAAAGCCTCGGGGCAGCCTCGTAGCATTTATGCCGTCTATTCGGCAGCACTTTCAGGGGCATTTTTTCCGATAATATAATCTATGGTTTTTCTGCTGTGGTATCGGCAGTAGTACTCTTCTATAAAAGATCTGAGCTGAGCGGGCGGTATTTCTTCATAGTCATCCGGCGTTTTGCATAATTCTTCATACCATTCCTTGTGCTGAAGCGGCGTGCGGCCGTACCACTTCTTGAAATTCGCATAAAAATATTTAGTGTCGGAAAACCCGCATTCGTTTGAAATATCAGGGTTTGGCTTGTCGGTCGTAAGCAGGAGGTGCTCCGCCTGCAGGCAGCGCATGTAATTCAGAGACTCGTTGAATGTCAGATTCAGATTGTTTTTCATAAGCGATGCGAGATGAGTCTTGCTGAAATGAAGCGATTCGGCAAAGGTCGACAGGGAGATTTTTTCAGTATAGTGAGTGCCGATATATCCGGACATGGCGAGAGAAATCTCTCGTATGTTTTCCGGAATTTCCGGACGCTGAGCGGCGTAGTTTGCGTAGGAAAAATGATTGAACAGCAGATCGATAAGATTGTCTGCGGTCTGAGAAAGCAGTTCATCGGCAGATATATGAAGTGTTTTATCCTGCACGCCGCCTGTGGTAATCAGCCCCAGCATCATCAGAATATCATTCATCCGGGAGAGATATATGTTTGGTCCGGAGAGGCAGGCGCCGGATTGAGATGTGTCGGAAATGCCGGCAGCTTCAAAGACAAACAGGACGCTTTTAAGGTACTGATACGGAACGGAGGATGCGGTGAGGTCCAGATGAACAAGCATAATAATATTGTCCTCGCAGTCTGAGGCAGAATACGTACCAGCCGCTGAAACCGCAGCTGCAGCAGAATCCGCACCTTCCGCAGTGCCGCTCGCCGCTCTGATACTGTGGATGTCGCGGCGCGAGGTTGTATAATATTCGCCCTCTGACAGCGTGAGAGTTTCGAAACCCGAAACGATGGTGACCTTTCCGCGAAAACAATAGATTATTTCGATAGTGTCAAAATGATAATGCGGTGAGTAATTTCTCACAGAAAGGAAAGTAACCTTGACAGGTGAATTTTCCGGATAGTCAATTTTCTGTTCGTGTATCATCATGGTCAGCCCTCCCGTGTACATTGCCGCGCTGCCGGCTTTCGGCATTCCGGTGCCGGCGTCAGCAGTGCATGCAGCTTCAGGCATCCGCTTCAGGCGGCACGCGGTACATGGCACGTATTGCCTGCTGCATCTGTTATATATCAAGTATAAGTGCTGCAGCATCCCTTGTCAAAACTCAAAATATTCGTCCGGAAAAATAATAATATTGACAATTACACAATTCGAATTATTCTGTAAACTTTTAAGCGAAGGGGCGAAGCGAAGAAGGAATCATAAATATATAAGAAGCAGGAAAGAGTTTCAGGGGGTGCAGAAGACCGCAGAAGACCGCAGTGTTCGGAGAGTTGACGGCAGCAGACCGGACGGCAGCAGACGAACGGCTTTAGGGGCATACGGAGATTCTGCAGAATCGAGTTAGGAGGAGCAGTATGAAAAAGAAAACTATACCGGCATTGGTTCTGGCAGTGATGCTTTCGGTATTCGGCATCTTTGCACTGTCGGGATGCGGCAGTGAAGAAGAAGCTGACACCGCCGATCTGGAAAATGTCGAGGTAATGACCGGCAACGGAAATATGATAGGCGTTCTTGAGAATGATGTAGCTTCATTCAAAGGCGTGCCTTATGCCAAGTCGCCGACAGGCGAGCTGCGCTGGAAGAGAGCCGAGGCACCGGACCCGAGTACAGAGGATGTGGATGCGACGGAATACGGCAAGGCCGCACTGCAGACAGTATGGCACTCTGAAGAAGCGTCCTTCAATGAGCAGAGTGAGGACTGCCTTACGCTGAACATCTGGACAAAGTCCGCAAACGATGCTGATGCAAAGAAGCCGGTAATGGTATTCGTGCACGGCGGTGCATATGGATGGGGCGGCAGCAGCGATCCGATTTATGACGGGCAGAATTTCGCAGAAGCAAACGGAGATGATGTGATTCTGGTAACGGTCAATTACCGCGTAAATATGATGGGATTCATTGACTTTTCATCAGTGCCGGGCGGCGAGGAATACGCTGACGCACCGTGGCTCGGGCTTTATGACAACATCAGAGCACTCGAGTGGGTACAGGAAAACATAGAAGCATTCGGCGGAGATCCGGGTAATGTAACGATATTCGGCGAATCCGCAGGCGGAGGCATTGTTTCACTGCTGCCGCTGATGGATGAAGCGCAGGGCCTGTTCCAGAAGGTTATCGCAGAGAGCGGCTCGGTTTATCTGACAAGCAGTAAGGAAGACTGCCAGCTGCTGACAGAGCTGATCATGGAAAAGACAGGTGCAGAGAACATGGATGACCTGATTGCACTGTCTGAAGATGAAATCAAGGATCTGGTAACCTACACGCTGGATTATGAAGATGAGGAGCTTGGAATATACGGCGGTGTATACAACTCTCCGATGCGTGACGGAACAGTGCTTCCTGAAACGGTTCAGGAACTCTGCGATGCATATGCTCAGAGCCCGGCATCTGATATCATTTACATGACGGGTACGAATGCGAATGAATACAACTACTGGCTCGGCGAAATGACCGGAAAGGACGAGCCGGGAGCACTTCCGACGGATGAAGACTATGAATACTTTTACTACAGCTATGAGGATCTGCTTGACGGCATAATCGCTGAAGACGAAACAGGCGACATGAAGACATTCAAGAAACTCCTCAAGCAGAGAGGCATCAAGGAAAAAATCTGGCAGAGCGTAGAATATATCAACGAGACATATTTCAGAATCCCTGCCATTACCGAGGCGGAGAACCATGCGGGCACGACTTATATGTATTACTGGAAGCATCCGTCAAGCATTGACGATTACGGTGCATGCCATGCCGTAGAGCTGTCCTACGTGTTCAACAATCTGCAGGATACAGCGTTCACCGGCGATAACCCGGATGAAGAGCTCGCAAAGAAGGTGCAGCAGGCATGGGTAAGCTTTGCGAAGACCGGCGTGCCGACCGTTGAGGGAGAACCTGAATGGCCTGAGTACAACAAGGATACAAGAGCTACGATGATTATCAACGACACATCGGAAAACGAGCACTGGACCGTTGAGAACGATCCGCTCGGCGAAGAACGTGCGATTTTCCAGAAGAGACTGGCAGCCGAATAAAGCCGCACAGTACGGATTTTCCCGGGGGCCGTTCCGCAGCAGAACATGTTTCATGTTTCTGTTGAGGAGCGGTCTTTTTCTGTGTTAAAATAACGTATGTCCGCGGTCTGCGGACAGGGAGGAAGCATGGGATATCGCGTGAAGCTGGACGTGTTCGAGGGACCGTTTGATCTGCTGGTTTATCTTATAGAGCACGCACGGATGAGTATATATGACATAAAAATTTCTGAAATAACGGATCAGTATCTGGAGTACGTGGGATCGATGCAGTCGGCGGATGTCGGCGTGTATTCGGAATTCATGGTGCTGGCATCGGCTCTTCTCGAAATAAAATCGAAGATGCTGCTGCCCAGGAATGCGCCGGAGGATGCTGCCGCGGAGATTCCGGAGGATCCGAGACTGGAGCTGGTGTCAAAGCTGGTGGAATACAAGCGGTTCAAGGTCATATCTGAGATACTGGAGGAAAGATGGCAGGAGTCAGCGATGTATCTGGAAAAACCGCAGGAGGATTTAACCGATTATACCGGTGAGCCGGATGAATATCTTTCACTCGATATAAAGCAGTTCATGTCGGCGTTCGAAAAATTTCTGAACAGGAAGAAAAAACTCGAAGAAATACGCGAACATCACAGACGAAGCGAAAAGCAGCGCATTACCACTGAAGCCAGGATGGGCGATATCAAGAGGTTTTTCGTGGATTCAGGGCTGCGGGAGACGGATTTCAGGACACTTGTCCCGGGAGAAAATGACAGGTACGAGACTGCCGTGACGTTTTCATCGGTGCTGGAGATGATGAAGCAGCGCCGGCTCGATGCGGAGCAGCAGTACCTTTTCGGAGATATAACGGTGAGCGCGACCGATGCACTTTTTGAGGAATCTGAGCCGGATAAAGGTGAAACGAACGCCGGCTATGACGAATCGCGCGGCACTCAGGCTGCACCGGCAGCCGGTGGTCATGATGAATCGGAGACAGCCGGCGGACAGGATGACACATCAGATATCGCTGCCGGCGGACAAACAGGCCCGCGCTGCAGCGGAGATTCGAAAACAGAGAAGGGGGACAGCGATGGCAGGCAGGAAAACAATAAAATCAGCAATTGAATCCATGATGTTCGTGTGGGGAAAACCGCTCGATATCAAAGACATGGCGGAGATTTTCAACACAGATAAAAAAGAAATATACGCATGCTGCAAGGAGCTGCAGGCCGAGTATGAACAGGAAGGCAGAGGAATCGTGATACGCGAGGTCAACAAAAGCTTTCAGTTTGTGACAAAAAAAGAGAACCTGGGATATATTGAACGTCTCTGCACTCCGGTAAAGCAGAAACGCCTGACGCAGTCGGCACTGGAGGTGCTGGCGATAGCTGCATACAGGCAGCCGGTCACAAAGGGTGAAATCGAGTCCGTCAGAGGCGTGCGCTGCGACAGGGTCATAGAGGGGCTGATGAAAAAAGGTCTGGTGGCGGAGGTCGGCAGATCCGATGCCGTGGGCAGACCGATACTTTACGGAACGACCGATGAGTTCCTCAGGCAGTTCGGATTTGAATCTCTGAAGGAGCTGCCGAGCATAGAGGATATAGAGGGCATCATGGCCGAGGAGGATCAGCTTGTTTCGGATATGGGAAGTGATTCGGATATGGAAAGCGCATTTGCGCAGCAGATGTCTCTTGAACTGCCGGAGAAAAATCCGATGTCAGACAAATAGTTCTTGAGCTTCCGGAGAAGAATCCGGCTGCGGATAAATAATCCCTGAGCCATTCCGCATACAGCACGATACAGATCCGGGGCAAAACAGATTCGGGCGGTACTGTCAGAATTCCGCAAAGATGCATTCAAAAGAGTGCAGTTTTGCATATTTATCTTGACCAATGCATAATTATACGATAAAATATTAAAGTGCCTGCACGGCACTTTTCACTTTTTGTGGAGACGTTTATTTAAGGAGAGAAATAATGGAGAACGAAAAAGAAAAAAAGAAAACCCCCAGAAATCCACGGATATATCATCCGCTCATAACTTTTGCGATACTCATTGCAGTGATGGCTGTGGCAATAGTTAAATACGGAGTTGATGTGCATGTTCCGATGTTCCTGGGAGTTATCGCAGCAGCATGCATGGCTCTTTATCTGGGCAACAGCTGGGATAAAATCGAGCGGGCCATGATGAATGGTATATACAACGCACTTCAGTCAGTAATGATACTGATGATTGTAGGTATACTGATCGGAGTATGGATAGTCGGAGGCGTCGTTCCGTCGATGATTTACTACGGACTGAAGCTTCTGTCGCCGTCAGTGTTCCTGGTAGCGGCAGTGCTGATATGCTCGATAACATCGCTTGCGACAGGTACGTCGTGGGGAACGATGGGAACGATGGGTCTGGCGCTCATCGGAATAGCAATCGGCCTGGGAATTCCGGCCCCGATGGCTGCAGGCGCAATAATTTCGGGTGCATATTTCGGAGACAAGATGTCGCCGCTTTCAGATACAACAAATCTGGCACCTGCGATGGCAGGAACGGATGTGTTCACACATGTGAAATTCATGATGCTTCCGACAGCGATTGCATACGGCATAACTCTCGCGGCATTCGCGATTATGGGATTCACTCATGTAAAGGCCGGCAATTCAGCTGATATGTCTGCTGTTCAGGAAATGAGCAGGGGCCTTGCGGAAAGCTTCCATATCAGCCCGCTTCTTCTCATACCGCCGCTTATCGTTATAGTGGCGGTAGCGCTTAAGGTACCGGCTATACCGGGAATAACACTGGGAATCCTGTCAGGAGGAGTGATGGGCGCGATTTTCCAGGGAGATGCTGCATCGCTGGGAATTCTGCTTGATGCGGGAATGAACGGAAATGTCAGCAATACCGGTGTAGAAGCACTGGATTCACTTCTCACTTCAGGAGGAATCGTCAATATGATGAGCTCCATAGCGCTGACAATAATCGCGATGATGTTCGGCGGCATTATGGAGGAGACAGGTCAGCTGGAGGTGCTCGTACAGAAGATTATAGGCCTTGCGAAGAGACCGGGAGGTCTTGTTGTCACTACAGAGGCAACATGCATACTCAGCAATGCGGCAATGCCTGAGCAGTATATATCGATAGTTATTCCGGGAAGAATGTATGCTGACACATACAAGAAGATGGGTCTGCACGCCAAGACGCTTTCCAATGCACTGGAAAGCGCAGGTACGGTAACCTCGGCTCTGATTCCGTGGAATACATGCGGCGTGTTCATTCTCGCCACACTGAATGTTGCGACAGTGGATTATCTGCCGTATGCGATATTCAATATCTCTATGCCGATTATCGTTGCGATTATGGCATACATGGGATATACGGTAGCTGACAAGGACGGTGTCAGAATGACAAAGCGTGCACAGGCTAAGAAAAAAGCACAGCTGGAAAAGGCTGCGCAGACACAGGCAGAAGCACAGTAACATAAACGGTTTTAATAACAATGCGCCCGGGCTTCCATGCCCGGGCGCTGTACGTTGTACACCGGGCACGTTTCTGAAGTATTAAACAGGAGAAAATATGTACAAACCTCTTGCTGAAGCAGACAAATCATTTATCAAGGCAGTATGCATCATAACGACATTTGCGATAATGGCGGCGCTTGTGATAGGGTCGATTGCAACATACCGCGGCACTAATTATCTTGAGGCCGAAATCGATGAAAAGATAATTGCCACAACCGAAAAATACGCCAATGATTTCAGTGCGGAGTTTAATCACATGGAGGGACTGACCAATTCACTGGCATCATATGTCAAGACGACATTTGACGTAAATGCCTACAAAAACAGTCCGGAAGAATATATGAGCGAATTCAAGGAACAGCTGGCAGAGATGATAAAGAACGATCTTTCCAATATAAAAAGCGCACACAGCCTCTATGTGACATTCAATCCGGAGCTTACGCAGGAGAACGATGAGGTATGGTACTGTGTCATAGACGGTGAAATAAAAAAGATAGAGGCAGATTTTGAGAACAACAAAAGGCTGTTTTCAAAGCCTTATGCAGACGACATGGAATATTTCTTCAAGCCGCAGGAAAAAAATGAGGGCGTCTGGGTATCTCCGTATTTTGACAGAGATATAGAGAAAGAAGTATTTACATATGCGGACGCTGTGTACGTGGACGGACTGTTTGTAGGCGTGGCCGGAGCCGATATCAATGCAGAGGATATGCTGAAGGTTATAGAAGAAATGAGCCTTTATGACGGCGGCTGGTCTGCTCTGATTGATGAAAACTCGGAATTCATAGTTCACAATGACGGCGCCTCGAAAAAAGAAGAGCAGGAAATAATCGAAATCCTGAAAAACCGGGAAGAACAGGACGGGACAGGTAAATCCGGGAGCATGAGCTATGTGTTCGCCGGCGCGGAAAAAATAATGGGATACAGCAAGCTGCAGAACGGCTGGACATTTATTACAACACAGCCGTCTGATGCGGTTTACAGGCCGATAAGGATGCTTAAGACAACAATGTTCATACTGGGAATCTTTCTGGTAATTTCGTTCATGGCATTCCTGATAGCCTTCTCAAAGCCGATTCTGACGAAGACGAGCCGGCTGGAGGAAGAAAACAGAAATAAAGAGATAATCATCATATATCAGTCCAGACAGGCGAAAATCGGAGAAATGGTAGGCAACATAACTCATCAGTGGAAGCAGCCGCTCAACACCATAAATCTCATACTGGGAAATCTGCTGGACAGCTACCGCTACGGCGATCTTGACGAAAAGCGGCTTGAGAAAAGTGTCACCAAGGTGGAGGGTATAGTTGAGAAAATGTCGGAAACAATTACGGATTTTTCCGGATTTCTGAAGCCGGCAAAAGAAAAAACGCTGTTTGATGTCAGAGACTGCATCAGCAGTGCTGTTTCGCTTATGGAAGAAAGCATAACGGTAAACCGCATTAAGCTCGATGTCATATGTAATACAGAAAGGCAGGCATACGGATACGGAAACGAGATGACGCATGTGATTTTCAATCTGCTGAACAATGCGAGAGATGCGATTGTGGAGGCGGATGCCGAGGACAGGAGGATAACGGTCGAGATATCCGAGGCGGTTTCCGGCAGCGGCCGGGAGGGTGCGGCTGCAGTACCGGCGGAAAAATCCGGAAAAAAATCAGCGAAGGATGCACACGGATGTGATATGATAAAAATAACCGTATCAAACAATGGCAGAGAAATTCCGGAGGAAGTGCTTGAACATATATTTGAACCGTATTTCACGACAAGAGACGACACCGGAGGCACCGGACTGGGGCTTTACATATCAAGACAGATTGTGGAGGACAGAATGGGCGGAAAGCTCAGCGTGGAAAACGCAGACGGCGGTGTATGCTGTACGGTACTTATTCCGGAAAGGATACCGGACGACGAAAACGACGGAGAAAACAGCGAAGTCCGATAAACGGAGAAAAAGAGGAGTTATATGAGTGCTGATGAAATGCTGAAAAATCTCAAGATACTTTATGCCGAGGACGACGGAGAAGCACGCGAGGAGCTGACCGATGTGCTGAAGCGGCGCGTAGGGCGCGTATTTGCATGCGATAACGGAGTGCGCGGACTGGAGCTCTACAACGATCATAAGCCGGATATAATAATTGCGGATTATTATATGCCCGAAATGGACGGCATCGAAATGATAAACCGGATACACAAGCAGGATGAAAATATCGCAGCAATTGTGATTTCGGCTGTCAGTGATGTGAGTACAATTCTCAGCGCGATAGATGCGGGAATATACAAGTATATCCTGAAGCCGGTGAATGTGCAGGAGCTGCTGGATGTGCTGGGAGAGCTGGCGAGTGAGCTTTATGAAAAAAGGAAACAGAGATCGGCGGCGCTGCCGGAAAACAGGAAAAAGGTCGAGGATGAGATAAAAAGAGAGTTTTCTGCGATGCTCAAGGCGACCACCGGAAAGGGCCCCCGAAACGTGAGCGTTTTCATGAACGGAACTGATATAGAGATTACGGCATCAGAGGTTCTGACCGTTTTCGAAAAAAACCTTCTTGACAATAACCGCAATGCAGCTGTGATAAAATACATCAGAGAAATGTTTTTCTCGGTGAAGGAAAAAGAGATATGCAGCATGATTATGAAGATATCGGGATATGAGACGGCATTATCAAAGGTGATAATCAATCCGGAAAGGGATAAGAACAAACTGATTTTTACAATAAGACAGGGCTGATAAGTACAGATTCTGAAAAACTTAAAACATAATAAACGCAAATTATGATAAAACGCAGAAAAACATAAATTGTGATAAAACACTATTGACAATAATCGGAAAATTATTATAATAAGAGATGCGAGAGCTCTTCCGCAGCACAGGAAAAGCGAATCGGCATAACGGCTCTGAGGATATCAGGCTGCAGAGCTGCGCCGGCAGGAATTCCTGTAAACGCAGAAGAGACGGAGAAACTGAATATTTACTGTCAAACAGGGCGAATGAAGCTCGGGACAATCAGAGAATGTGTCCGGAGAAGCGCACAGGGAGACAGCGGCAAGCTGATTTGTAAGCTTGAATGGAGAATAATAAAGGCTGTTCAGGAACATACAATTGATTTTGTATGTTCCTTTTTGTTTTCTGCCGGGAGACAGCAGGTGACACATCTGGCAGAGGAATTATATTAATCATACCAATTTATTTATGAAAGGAGAGAGAAAAGTGACAGAGAAATTGCAGAATGAAGTAAAAACATTCAATCCGATTCGCGCAATAATAGTTATACTTGTGGTTATCGCAGCTTCTTATGCCGTGGGACTTACACTGGTGCCGGCAGAGAATCTGGAAGAAGAAGCCGGCAATATCGGCATCTGGTCATGTATACCTGCAGTTTTCCTCGTAGTGTATATTTTCGCTACGAAACGAGTTCTTGAGGGACTGATACTCGGCTCGGTTGTCGGTCTGATATTTGCCGATCCGACAGGTAATCTGGTAGGAAACTTCAGTGATACGGCAACGGGAGTCATGATGGACGAGGATACCGGCTGGCTTATACTCGTATGCGGACTCATGGGCTCCATCATCAAGCTGATTGAGGTAAGCGGAGGAGCACAGGCCTTCGGAGAATGGGCAGGAAAAAAAGCAAAATCAAGAGAAGCTGCATTGACATGGACATATATTCTGGGATGCATCATCTTTATCGATGACTATCTCAATTCCATGACCATAGGCTCCTGTATGAAGAAGCTGACTGACAAATACAAAGTGTCACGTGAAATGCTCAGTTATGTTACATCTTCAACAGCTGCCCCGCTTTGTGCATTGATTCCTATTTCAACATGGGCTATATTCGCAGGCCGTATCATGGTAGGAAACGGTTATGGTACAGAGGGCAATGAAATCGGAGCATTTGTTACTACGATTCCGTTCAGCTTCTATGCATGGGCTGCGGCACTGATAGTTCCATTGATTATCTGGCACATAATTCCTATATTCGGACCTATGAAAAAGGCCGAGGAGAGAGCTAGATCAGGCGGACCTCTGGCGCCTCCGGGATCGGAAAAAATCGACCTGGGCGCAGGAGAGATTGAAATCAAGGGCAAGCCTAGACTGCTTAACCTTATTATCCCTGTTGTCAGCATGATTTTCTTTACAATATTATTTGATCTTGACATGCAGCACGGAGTAATTGCTACGATGGGTGTATGCTTCATCCTCTTCGTGGGTCAGAAGCTGATAACTGCCGAGGAATTCTGGGACTACAGCATTGAAGGACTTAAGAACATGATTCTTCCTCTCTGCCTGATGATTCTGGCATATATCTTCGCTGCAGTAAACAATCAGATAGGATTCACCAGATTCGTAATCGATGTAGCCGTTAATTATGCTTCGCCGGCAATGCTTCCTGTTATCATATTCATACTGCTTGCAATAACAGAATTCTTCACAGGAACAAACTGGGGAATGTACATAATCGCACTGCCGATAGTAATTCCGATCTGTATGGGAACAGGCATACCTGTTGCACTCGGATGCGGCGCTGTAATTTCAGCCGGAGTACTGGGAAGCCACTGCTGCTTCTATTCTGACTGTACTGTTA
>CAVECM010000029.1:0-23379 GCA_963614095.1 Bacteroidaceae bacterium | reverse complement strand
GAAACCATGCGGTTCAGAAGTTTTTGCCATTTATTCAACTGTCGAAAACCCGATTTTCTGCAGACAGAAGAATTTTTGTGTTGACAAATCCGGATTGATTTTGTAATATGATGTTGTCATATTACTGACGGAAACGTGGAATTAACCACAGGGAGTATGATTTTTAAGAGCCGACCGTCTGGGCAGAATAAGCCCGGATGGGCGGCTCTTTTTGTTGTTTTTGTTTTTATCTGAAACTCGGGAGACTATTTATGACAGCAAAATCAGTTATGGGGAAAATACATTCGTGGGAATCCATGGGTCTGGTGGACGGTCCCGGAATACGGACGGTTGTGTTTATGCAGGGCTGCCGCCTCCGGTGTCAGTACTGCCACAATCCGGATACCTGGAGCTGTGATGGCGGTACGGAGCAGTCGGCAGACGATGTAACAGCAAGGCTTGAGCGCTTCAAGCCATATTACGGCACGGAAGGCGGAGTGACATTTTCCGGAGGAGAACCGCTGCTTCAGAGGGAGTTCCTGACGGAAGTTCTGCAGAAGTGCAGAAACGCCGGTATTCACACATGCATTGATACTGCAGGATGCGGCACGGGCGGATACAGAGAAATTCTGAAGAATACAGATCTGGTGCTGTTTGATGTCAAGCATTATACCGACGAGGGATACCGGTGCATTACGAGGCACGACCCGCAGGAGGCACTCAGGTTTCTGAAGACTGCACAGGAGATGAAGGTGCCGCTCTGGATAAGACATGTAGTGGTTCCCGGGCTGACCGACAGCGAGGAGCATCTGCAGGGTCTGCGTGAATATCTCAGCACTCTGCGCGGTGTAAAGCGCGTTGAGCTTTTGCCGTACCATGTCCTGGGAGTCCCGAAGTATCAGACGATGAATATTGAATATCCGCTTGAAGGTGTGCCGCCGCAGGATGAAGAAAAGCTGATTCGGTGGCAGAAGATGATGAATGATGATATACAGAAAAGGAGAGACGCAGAATGAGTATTGATGTGAATTGCAAAGCGTGGCAGGGATTCAGAACCGGTGAATGGAGACATCTGGTAAATGTGCGCAACTTTATTCAGAAAAATTACACTCCGTATACGGGCGACGAATCTTTTCTCGAAGGCACAAGTCCGCGTACAGACAAGGTCTGGGAAAAGGCACATGCGCTGATTATTGAAGAAATCAAGAAGGGCATTATAGACGTGGATACAACCACAGTATCGGGCATTGATAACTACGCACCGGGATACATCGACCGTGAAAATGAGGTGATTGTAGGTTTTCAGACAGACGCTCCGCTCAAGCGTATAGTCAATCCGTTCGGCGGGACACGTATGGCAAAATCCGCACTGGCCGAGTACGGATATCAGCTTGATCCGGAAATAGACAGGAACTTTTCACTTTATCGCAAAACGCACAACGAGGGTGTTTTTGACGCTTATCCGGAAAGGGTTCGTGCCGCTCGTTCCGCAGGTCTTCTCACCGGGCTGCCGGATGCATACGGCAGAGGACGTATCGTGGGCGACTACCGCCGTGTGCCGCTTTACGGCACAGACTTTCTTATAGAGTCGAAGCAGGAAGACCTTGTCGGGCTGGACGGACCGATGACTGAAGAACGTATCAGGCTGCGCGAGGAGGTAAACGAGCAGATTCGCGCTCTGAAGGCGATGGCAAGCATGGCTTCACGATACGGATGTGATATTACAAAACCGGCGGAAAATGCGCATGAGGCTGTTCAGAATCTTTATATGGCATATCTTGCGGGCGTTAAAGAAAACAACGGTGCCGCAATGAGTCTCGGGCGGACGGCGACGTTCCTGGATATTTACATTCAGAGAGATCTCGAAAACGGCATACTCGATGAGACAGGAGCCCAGGAGCTGATTGACCAGTTCATCATCAAGCTGCGCATGGTTCGTCATCTGCGGACTCCGGAATACAACGAACTTTTCGGCGGTGATCCGACATGGGTTACAGAGAGCCTGGGCGGCATGGGCATTGACGGTCGTACTCTTGTTACGAAGAACACATTCAGATATCTTCATACGCTGACGAATCTGGGAACTGCACCGGAACCGAATCTGACAGTGCTCTGGAGCCAGAACCTGCCGGAAGCGTTCAAAGCCTACTGTGCAGAAATGAGCATTGTGACTGACTCCATTCAGTATGAAAACGATGACATAATGCGTCCGCTGTACGGGGATGATTACTGTATTTCATGCTGCGTTTCGGCGATGGCTGTGGGGCAGCAGATGCAGTTCTTCGGTGCCCGTGCAAATCTGGCAAAGAGCCTTCTTTATGCGATAAACGGGGGCGTCGACGAGCTTAAGGGAACATTAATCGTTCCGGGTATAGAGAAAAACACGGACGAGATTCTGGAGTATTCGCGTGTACTGACAGATTATAAAAAAGTTCTGTCATATGTGGCAGAGCTGTATGTGGATACAATCAACATCATTCACTATATGCATGACAAGTATGCCTATGAGGCAAGCCAGATGGCGCTGCACAATACCCTTGTGGAAAGGCTCGCGGCTTTCGGCCTTTCCGGATTGTCTGTTGCAGCAGACTCGCTGTCAGCCATAAAGTTCGCAGAAGTCCGCCCTGTCCGAAATGAAGAGGGAATTGCGGTTGATTTCCGGGTGGAAGGTGATTTTCCGAAGTACGGCAATGATGACGACCTTGTGGATGATATTGCCGTGGAACTCATGACATATTTTTCATCAGAGCTCAAGAAGCATCCGATTTACAGAAATACGATTCATACACTTTCGGCACTGACGATCACAAGTAATGTCATGTACGGCAAGAAAACCGGCTCCACACCGGACGGGCGAAAGGCAGGAGAACCGTTTGCCCCCGGTGCAAATCCTATGCACGGACGTGACAGCCACGGCGCACTGGCATCCCTGAATTCTGTTGCAAAGATTCCTTATCATGATGTTTGTCAGGATGGTGTCTCCAACACATTCTCGATCACGCCGTCTGCACTCGGAAAGAATATGGGAGAAAGAAAGAAGAACCTGATTTCGATTCTGGACGGATATTTCATCCAGGGAGCACACCACTTGAATGTAAATGTGATGAACCGTGAGATACTTATCGATGCCATGGAACATCCGGAAAAGTATCCTACGCTCACAATCCGCGTGTCCGGTTATGCGGTTAACTTCAATCGTCTGAGCCGCGAGCAGCAGCAGGAAGTTATCAAGAGGACTTTCCATGAGACTATGTAATTACCCCGGATGTATCTCTGCAGCTTAAAATTTTCAATTTGGTTCAGAAAGATGTTAATTACTGCAGAATTATGTTAAAATACATATACAGCTGAACTGAAATGAAGCGGGCTGCAAATCCGCAGATTCGGCACAGAAATGAAAAAGGAGATGAAGGCGCAGTGATTTACATATCAGGGTACAGCTCCCCGGTCGGCGGAATTACTCTTGCGAGCAATGAAAACGCACTTACCGGATTATGGTTTGACGGAGAAAAATACTTCGGAGACACGCTGCCGGAGCATTATGAAAAAAAAGATACTCCGGCAATAATCGAGGCAAAACGCTGGCTGGATATTTACTTCACGGGAAAAGATCCGGATTTTATTCCGCCGCTGGATATGGATCAGATGACAGAATTTCGAAGAATGGTGTGCGAGATTATGCTGGAAATACCATTCGGCAGAACAACAACGTACGGGCAGATTGCGAAGCGGATTGCTGCAATGCGCGGTATCGGCAGGATGTCATCACAGGCAGTGGGCGGCGCAGTCGGTCATAATCCGATTTCGATAATAATTCCGTGTCACAGAGTAGTTGGTACGAACGGGAGCCTTACGGGTTATGCCGCAGGGCTTGATATAAAGACAGCTCTCCTGAAGATTGAAGGAACCGACATGTCGGGACTTTTCAGACCGAAAAAGGGAACTGCACTGTAAAAGAAATGCATCCGGAGAAACTGACAAGGAGGAACAGACAATGAATGGAATGAAAAACATAAGCAAATCAGAAGTAATGGTGCTTAAAGATCAGGTCGCTTATCAGCCGGGACAGGTTGTAAGCAAGACACTTGCGCAGAATTCGGCGCTGAGCGTTACTTTGTTCGCATTTGATAAGGGCGAGGAAATCAGCACCCATGAATCAGGCGGCGACGCGTTCGTTACCTGCCTTGACGGAATCGGAAAAATAACGATAGACGGCAAGCCGTACGAACTTCATGAAGGCGAGTCGATAGTAATGCCGGCAAAACATCCGCATGCTGTTTACGGGCAGGATAAATTCAAGATGCTGCTGGTTGTTGTATTCTGATAATTATCGGATTGAATACAGACCGGCTCAGAAAGCCGATTCAGAGCGGCAATATACCAAATGACCTTCAACTGTCGGGATTTCCGGATTCGGAGTTTCGGCAGTTTTTTTATTTAAGGCATTGATTTTACAGGCGATTGGTTTTATCATTATGTTGTTTGGTTAGTCATGACTAACAAGAAGGGAGAAACATAATGTCAATTGCAGAATTCAGAGATGTTTCCCGTATCTATACAAACGGAGAACATCAGCTCAAAGCTCTGGACGGCGTGAATATGAGCATAGATGAGGGAAAGTTTGTTGTTATACTGGGTCCGAGCGGTGCGGAATAATCAGCAGGTACGGAGGCCCTGATGTGAACAGCCGCAGACTAGATTGATATCAGAAAATACCGGAAATCCTTTCTTAATAATTAAACAGAGCCTGCCGCTTCAGATGAATTTCTGAAGCGGCAGGCTCCTGCTTTTAAGAGCATGCAGTCATTTTCGTATATAATCAGTCTCTGTAATTTTTTCTCGGAGTATAGTGTGTGTGCAGCAGCTGGTGTGCTTTGCTGCCGTTTGCCATTCCGAGGAAGTCCTTGTAAAGTCTCTTGACTGCCGGATTGTTATGCGATTTTCTTATATAAGTTTTTCTGTCCTCGCGGTACAGATTCTTTGCTCTTTCCTCTTTGACGTTGACCCAGTTTCGTACATTGGAGAGCTGGAGCGGCTGACCGCCTCCGTTGATGCAGCCTCCCGGGCATGCCATGATTTCCACGAAGTGGAATTCCTCGCCATCCTCGATGGCATCCATGAGCTTGCGGGCGTTGCCGAGACCATGTGCGACTGCAGCGCGTACGGTAAGATCGTTAATCTGCAGCGTTGCGATTTTTATACCTTCAAGGCCGCGAATCTCTTCATATTCGAAATTGTCAGCGGAGCTTCCCGTCAGAATGTCGGATACTGTTCTGAGAGCAGCTTCCATAACACCGCCTGTTGTACCGAATATGACACCGGCACCGGATGCATTTCCGAACGGTGAATCAAAGTCGCTGTCACCGAGATCAGGGAATTCAATACCCGAGTCATATATCATAGTAGCGAGTTCTCTTGTTGTGATAACTACGTCTACATCAGCAAGCCCGTTTACTGACATTTCAGGGCGTGCGGCCTCGAATTTCTTGGCTGTGCAAGGCATTACCGATACAACAACTATGCTTTCCGGATCTATGCCGTTCTTTTCTGCATAGTATGTCTTGAGTATGGCACCGAACATCTGATGCGGCGATTTGCACGTCGAAAGATTGTCGAGCATATCCGGATAATTGTGTTCGCAGAATTTAATCCATCCCGGGGAACATGAGGTTATCAGCGGAAGCTTGCCGCCGCCTCTTATTCTGTCGATGAGCTCTGCGCCCTCTTCCATAATTGTAAGGTCGGCACCTGTATCTGTGTCGAATACCTTGTCAAAGCCCAGCATTCGGAGTGCTGTGACCATTTTGCCGGTAACAGGCGTACCGATAGGCATATCGAAGTCTTCTCCGAGAGCTACTCTGACTGCAGGTGCGGTCTGCGCGATGACATGCTTTGTCGGATCGTGTATAGCTTCCCATACCTTATCCATGTCATTTTTTTCACGAAGCGCAGCAACAGGACATACATTGATGCATTGTCCGCAGTTGACGCAAGGCGTTTCGCTGAGCGACATATTGAACGGAGATGCAATCTGCGCATTAAAGCCTCTGTTGACAACATCGATAACGCCGACTGTCTGTACATTCTTGCAGACACTGACACATCGTCTGCACAATATGCATTTGTTAGGGTCTCTGACGATGGAAGTACCGATGTCAAGCGGCAGCTTTCTGCTTTCGCCCTCAAATCTTACTTCGTCTACGGAAAGCTTGTTTGCCAGAGCCTGCAGCTCGCAGTCCATCCAGCTTCTCGAGCATGTCTGGCATCTCGCATTGTGATTTGAGAGTATCAGCTCGAGGTTGACCTTTCTTGCCTCCATAACCTTAGGAGTGTGGGTGAAGACCTCCATTCCTTCGGAAACCGGGTGCACACATGCAGCCTGGAGTGATTTGTTTCCCTTTACCTCAACAACGCACATTCTGCAGCAGCCGATTTCGTTGATGTCCTTGAGAAAGCAGAGCGTAGGAATATTGATGTTTACTTCCTTGGCTGCCTCAAGTATTGTATAATTTTCCGGAACGTAAATGTTTATTCCGTCTATAGTAATGTTTACTTTATTCATTTTAAGCGACCTCCTTCATGTTATGCGTTCTTGAGAATGGATTTGAACGGACATTTTTCCATGCAAATACCGCACTTGATGCATTTATCCTGATCGATAACGAATGGAGTGTCTTTGTCGCCTGAGATTGCTCCGACAGGGCAGTTTTTCTTGCAGATGCTGCAGCGCTTGCAGGTGTTCTCGAAAATGATGTATCTTATCATTGACTTGCATACGCCGGCCGGGCATTTCTTGTCGATAACGTGTGCCATATATTCATCCTTGAAATATCTCATAGTGGAAAGCACAGGGTTAGGAGCTGACTGGCCGAGTCCGCACAGTGAAGCTGCCTTGATGTTCTTGGCAAGTATCTCGAGTTTTTCGATATCCTCTTCCTGTCCCTTACCTTCTGTTATTCTTGTGATTATTTCAAGCATTCTCTTTGTACCGATTCTGCAAGGCGCACACTTGCCGCAGCTTTCGTCAACTGTGAATTCAAGGAAGAACTTGGCAAGGTCTACCATGCATGTATCCTCATCCATTACGATGAGACCGCCGGAGCCCATCATTGAGCCGAGACTCTTCAGTGAATCGTAATCTATCGGTGTATCTATATGTTCTGCAGGAATGCATCCGCCTGACGGACCGCCTGTCTGTGCGGCCTTGAATTTCTTGCCGTTAGGTATGCCTCCTCCTATATCATAGATGATTTCCTTGAGGGTAGTTCCCATAGGTACTTCCACAAGACCGATATTGTTGATTTTGCCGCCGAGAGCGAATACCTTGGTTCCCTTGGAATTATCTGTGCCGATATCTGCAAACCACTCGGCACCGTTGAGTATTATCTGAGGGATGTTGGCATATGTCTCAACATTGTTGAGTACAGTAGGCTTCTTCCAGAGTCCCTTGACAGCCGAACGAGGCGGTTTAGGACGCGGTTCGCCTCTGTGACCCTCGATGGATGTCATCAGTGCGCTGCCCTCGCCGCATACGAAAGCTCCTGCACCGAGTCTGACTTCAAGGTCGAAGTCAAAGCCCTTGCCGAGGATATTTTTGCCGAGGAAACCGTATTCTTTAGCCTGATTGATGGCTATCGCCAGTCTCTGCACAGCAACAGGATATTCTGCACGCACATAGATGTATCCCTGATGTGCGCCTACTGCATAGCCGTTTATTATCATTGCTTCAATAACCGAGTGAGGATCGCCCTCCAGTATGGATCTGTCCATGAATGCACCGGGGTCTCCTTCATCGGCATTGCAGATGACAAATTTTTCGTGCTCTTCAACTACGGCAGATGACGCCCATTTACGTCCGGTAGGGAAACCGCCGCCTCCTCTGCCGCGCAGACCTGAAGCCTTTACGACATCTATGACATCATCCGGCTCCATTTCATTGAGAACCTTGGCGAGAGCCTGATAGCCGTCCAGTGCTATGTATTCATCGATGTTTTCCGGGTCTATAATACCACAGTTGTGAAGGGCGATTCTTTCCTGCATGGAGAAGAATGGTATCTGCGGAAGTCTGTTGCGGATCTCCTCATGCTCATTTTCACCTGCGAGGAGTCTTCCGACTACCTTTCCGTTTTTAATATGGCTTTCTATAATTTCCGGTACGTCGTCTGCTGTAACTTTAGTGTACATTACATGCTCCGGACAGACCAGCATGATAGGACCCTCGGCACAGAGTCCGAAACATCCTGTCTTTATAATTTTAACCTTGACACCGAGCTGCTGCACTCGTATCTGCTCTTCGAGTGCCTTCGCAACATCAAGAGAACCTGATGACGCACAGCCGGCAACTCCGCATACGAGAATATGAACCTCGTCCTGAGGAGTACCTGCGGGAAGTGTACGGTCAAGTCGGATATTCATGGATTTGATGGTGTCGTCTCTCAATACTTTTAATTCTTCTATATTATGAATCATCATTTACTCCTTATTCCATTGCTTCGTATTTGTCGAGAATGTCGTCTACATCTGCAGGTACAAGCTTGCCGTATACTTCATCATTGATAGTAACGACAGGAGCAAGACCGCATGAACCCACACATCGGCATGCGTCAAGCGAGAATTTTCCGTCCTCCGTACATTCACCGACGTCGATGGAAAGTCTTGTCCTGAATTTGTCGAGGATTTCACTCGCACCCTTGACATAGCAGGCTGTTCCCATGCATACGTTAATCTGATACTTTCCTTTAGGGTTGATAGTAAACTGAGTGTAGAAGCTTACGACACCGTATACCTCAGCCAGTGGAATATCCAGGCTTTCAGCGATGGTTCTCTGTACCTCCAGAGGCAGGTATCCGTAGATTTCCTGGGCCTCGTGAAGTACCGGGATGAGAGCGCCCCGGGTGTCTTTGTACTTTGCTATGACTTCATCTAGTTTTGCAGCGTTCTCCTTCGCTGTGGCACACATTGTGCAACTGTTGCTCATGCAAATCTCCTTTCGTGGTTCTGATTCTGGTTCTGTTTCTGAAAATTGCGATTCTGTTAACTATTCTCATAATACAATCATTATCAATTGGCTGTCAATGGGGGTAATGATAATATTATCGAAATTGTTAAAAAAGTATCTAAAGAGCTGAAAAAAATATACTTTTGTATAATCGAGTCGTTTCATTGAATCGGACATCATGGTAAAATAATAAAGTATGCTCTGTAAAATCACTGAATAGATGTACATATTTATATGTAAGAAATCAGTTTCTCTGATGAAAAATATGGTGAATACGGCATAGAATTAAGAATGACAGGGCATGAAATACGTTGAATACAGAAGAAATTAAGGCCGGAACGGCAAAGGATAAGACAGTTATGGCGGAAAACAAGAGAAAATCCATAAATTACCCGTACAATCTCATGTACGAGGAAGTATACAAAGCGGCAAGGAAAAATCCGAAGAGAATCGCATATGAATTTCAGGGCAGGAAGACAAGCTACAGTGATTTTGTAAAAAAAATCGAGAGCACAGCGAGGAGCTTTGCAGCTGCGGGGATAGGAAAAGGCGACAGGGTCACAATCTGTCTGCCGAATACACCTCAGGCAGTGGACAGCTTCTACGCTCTTAACAGAGCAGGTGCGGTGCCGGTGATGATTCATCCGCTGTCGGCAGAGGCGGAAATTGAGTTTTTCATTACGAAAACAAAGAGCTGCGCCGTTGTGACACTGGATATGTTTTATGAAAAGATAAAGGCGGCAGTCGGGAGAACAGACCGTTCGGTCAGGATTATAGTCGCAGATATAAAAGATGAGCTTTCATTCCCGAAAAAGCAGCTGTATCCGATGACCGTAAAGGAAAAGACAAAAGTAAAATATGACAACAGGAACACAATCAGGTGGAAGTCATTTATCAGGGCGGGAAAGAAAATATCACATCTGCCGCATCCGTCGCGCAGGTATGACGATGAAGCTGTGATTCTTTTCAGCGGAGGAACAACCGGCAAGATGAAGGGTATTCAGCTTACTAATCTGAATATCAATGCGCTGGCTCTGCAGACCGGCGCGGCTGCGGGTTTCTCACTCGACGGGCTGCGGATGCTGTCTGTCATGCCTCTTTTTCATGGATTCGGACTGGGCGTGGGAATACATACGCCGCTGATACATGGGGGGACATGTATACTCGTGCCGCAGTTTTCAGTGAAAATATATGCAAAGCTGATAAAAAAGGAACGCCCGAATGTGCTTCCCGGAGTGCCTACTCTGTTTGAAGCACTGCTGAGAACGGACGGACTTGACGGATTTGATATGTCGTTTATCAGAGGAATGTTCAGCGGAGGCGATTCATTGTCTGTTGAGCTCAAGAAAAAAGTCGATGCCTTTCTGCGTGAACACGGTTCGGGCATACAGATACGCGAGGGCTACGGAACAACCGAGTGCGTTACAGCGAGCTGTCTGACGCCGCCGGACTATTATAAGGAAGGAAGCATCGGTGTGCCGTACCCCGATACATATTACAAAATCGTGAAAAAAGGCACAAACGAGAAGCTTCCGCCGAACATCGACGGCGAGATCTGCATAAGCGGTCCGACTGTGATGAAGGGCTATCTGGACGATCCGGAGGAGACCTCAAGGACATTGAGACAGCACGGGGACGGCAGAATATGGCTCCACACGGGCGATCTGGGCATGATGGACGAGGACGGATTTGTGTATTTCAGGCAGAGGCTGAAGAGGATAATCATAGTTTCGGGATACAATGTTTATCCGTCTCAGGTCGAGAATGCCATTGACGCACATCCGGATGTGCTGTACTCATGTGCGGTCGGCGTGCCGGACAAGTACAAGATGCATCGTGTCAAGGCGTTCGTGGTGCTCAGAGACGGCGCAGAGCCTGACGATAAGATAAAAGAAGAAATACTGGAAAACTGCAGGGCACGCGTTTTCAGATTTGCGGTGCCGTCAGAGATTGAATTCAGAAAAGAACTGCCGAAAACACTTGTCGGCAAGGTGGCATACAGGGTGCTTGAGGAAGAGATAGAAAACGGTGAGGAGATATAACATGGATACGGTTGAAATGAATACAGAAAATACGAAAGCAGACACAAAGCGCTCTTCGGATGCAGTGCCGCGGAAAAAACGGGGCGACCGGAAAGACGGCGTGTGGCTGAAGGATCTTGACGGTCTGCATATGATAATGCCCTATGTGATGCCTGAAAGGTGTGAGTCCGAGGTTTACATCGAGGAAACTATAGATGTAACGGAAATGATGAAATACATTGAACAGAGCAACAGTGAGAGGAAGGAAGGGGACCCTAAGCTGACGCCGTTTCACGTTATTGCCTCAGCAGTCGGCAAGCTCCTGTATCACAGACCGAAGCTCAACAGGTTTATAGCCGGCAAGCGTGTTTACCAGAGAAATAAGATGACACTGGCCTTTGTTGTGAAGCGAAAATTCGAGGATAATTCGGAGGAGTCGCTGCTGATAACCGAAATCAAAGAAGATACGACCCTTTCGAAAATGAGCCGTAAGATAGTCGGTGATGCGAAGCATGTCAGAAGCACTGACGGCAACGGTCTGGACGACATTCTCAATACATTCGGCAGGCTGCCGCGTTTTGTGATGCGTCTTGTCATGCTGGGATTCAATTTTCTGGATTTTCACGGATGGGTGCCGGCTGCTGTGACGGACGGAGACTCCGCATACGCATCGATTCTGCTCTCCAACCTGGGCAGCATCAAGTGCAATGCGGCATACCACCATCTGAATAATTACGGAACAAATTCTGTCGTGGTTACAATCGGCAGGATACACAAGGAGCAGGTGGTGCTTGATGACGGCAGTGTCGCTGTGAGAGATGTGGTCAAGCTGGGCGCGACAGCAGACGAGAGAATTGCCGACGGATTTTATTTTGCAAAGTCGCTGCGTATGCTTGAGACGATACTGGCAGATCCTGCACGTCTGGAGCTGCCGGTCAGCGAGGATATCACGGCATGATACAGTCGGCCGCTGCCCTTGCGGAGGAATAGGCGAACTGCAGATTGTAGCCGCCGGTGATGCCGTCGATATCGAGTGCTTCACCGATTACAAAAAGTCCGGGTGCGCCTTTTACTTCCATTGAGGAAAGGTCAATCTGCGAAAGCTCAACGCCGCCGCATGTGCACATGGCCCTGCGGAATCCCGATACAGAAGATATTTCAAAAGACTCGCTTGTCAGCTGCCTTGCGAGTTTTTTTAATGATTCGCCGTACCTGCCGGTGAGTATCTGGCAGAATCGTTTCGGCAGATTGAATTCTGCGGCAATGATATTGGAAAGCCTGCCCTTTGCACCGGATGAAGCTTTTTTCAGGCGGTCGAGCACATCGCGTTCGGAAAGGGGATGCAGGTAATTAATCTGTATTTTCCCGCCGGGAGCAGCATGCTTTGAAATATTGAGCACAGCCGGACCGGAAAAATCTTTGTGGGTGAAGAGCAGACCTCCGCAGTTTGAAACTGATTGCCTCTGGGCCCGGCTGCGGCCCGATTTTCCGGCAGTGCTGCTCATATCCGGACATACAGAGCTTTTCTGTATGGTCACTGATGCGTTCTCAAATGATATGCCCGAAAGCTCTCTGTATGGATAATCTTTTACCTGTACAGAGGAAAGAGCAGGTCTGAGTTCTGTGCAGTGTATGCCGAGATCACGTTCGAGCACATGAAATATCGACCCGTCAGAGCCGGTGGACGGGTATGAACATCCACCGCATGCTATGACAAGCGCTTTCGAGTCGAACCTGCTGCCTCCGGAAAAAACCGACCACCCGTGCGGAGCTTTCACTATTCTTTCCGCGGGGGTACCGTATTTTATCACAAAACCGTTTTCTTCCGAACGCTGCAGCAGCATCTGCAGAATATCATGTGCATCCATAGATGCAGGAAAAATCTTGCCGTCATCGCGGGTGACGGTTCTGATGCCGTTGTCCTCAAGAAACTTTACAAGTGAAATATTGCTGTATCTGTAAAGACATTTTCTGATTCTGCTTCCGGTGCTGCTGCCTGTGCCTGCGGTACTGCTGCCGTAGCAGCTGAGAAAATCTTTTATCGAGCCGGCGTGCGTGATGTTGCACTGCCCGCTGCCGCTCATCAGCAGCTTTGTGCCCGGACGGGCGGTTTTTTCAAGTATGAGACTGTTTGTGCGGCGGTTTGCCGACGCGCTGAAAAAGAGACCTGAAGCTCCGGCGCCTGCTGTGATGCAGTCATATATCATATAAGTTTTCCTTTCTGATATGTCAAGCCCTGAATCGTTGATTTTTCAGGCTTTTTCTTTCTGACGCAATATGTTTATGGTTATTATCCCCTGCAGCCGGCAGGAAATTACCATCTGTTCATTAAATTCATATAAGAAAGCCGGCGGGTACAGAGCCCCCGCACAGCCGATTCTGTACAATCATGCTGAATTAAGTATAACACAGTTTCTCTGTATGGAAAATCCCGCGCAAATAGAGTATACTTGTTAAGGAAACGGAGGAAATCGTGGAAAAAGATGTATCAGGTATGCTCAGGCGTGCCGACAGGTTCAAGGTGATAATGATCGGAGAGGGTGTTCTCGTGGGCCTCTTCGCAGGATTTGTCGTTCTTTTGTACAGGGTCGCACTGGAGTATGCCGGACAATGGATGAAAGAAATAATCGAATTTGCTTCCCGGAATGTGGTTCTGATGGCGGGATGGTTTGCAGCCCTGGCAGTTATGGCATGCATAGTTTCCGCACTTGTGGCTTATGAACCGATGATTTCAGGAAGCGGCATCCCTCAGGTTGAGGGTGAACTCACGGGAAAGCTGGAGCATAAGTGGCAGAGAGTTCTTCCTGCAAAATTCGCAGGCGGATTTCTGTGTATGTTCGGCGGGCTGGCGCTGGGCCGGGAAGGACCGTCCATACAGCTCGGGGCGATGGCCGGCAAAGGCGTTTCGAGGATTCTCGACAGAAGCAGAACAGAGGAGCATTTTCTTATAACATGCGGGGCCGGCGCAGGACTGGCGGCAGCTTTTCATGCACCGCTGGCGGGCGTGATGTTCTCTCTTGAAGAAATACATAAGAATTTTTCGGTATCGGCACTTATTTCCGTCATGACAGCTTCACTTACAGGCGATATATTGTGCTGTGTGATTCTGGGAACAGATTCTGTGTTCAGGATAGAGATAACAGGATCTATTCCGCCCAGATATTACTGGATGCTGCTGCTTATGGGCATTGTGCTCGGTGCGCTGGGTGCGTTTTACAACTGGACGACGCTGAAGGTGCAGAGCATTTACAGTAAACTTAAAGTGCCGCGCACGTTAAAGATAATGATTCCGTTCATGTGTGCAGGAATCCTTGCATTCACGGTGCCCGAGCTTCTGGGCAACGGATTTGATCTTATAGAGGAGCTGGCCGGCGGGAAGATGGTGCTGGGGACCATACTTTTTCTGCTGGCAGGGAGATTTGTTTTCTCAGCAGTGAGCTTCGGCCCGGGATGTCCGGGAGGAATATTTTTCCCGCTTCTTGTTATAGGGGGATTCATAGGGGGCGCGTTTTCAACGACCTTCACCGAAGTTTTCGGGATTACAGATGTGTATCTGAACAATTTTGTTCTGATTGCCATGGCGGGGTATTTTGCGGCTATTGTAAAGGCACCGCTTACGGGTATTATCCTGCTTTTTGAGATGTCAGGCACGCTCAATAATCTGCTGACGCTGACGACGGTTTCAGTTGTGGCGTATATAGTCGCAACACTGCTCGGATCAAAGCCGATATATGAAAGTCTGCTTGACAGTTTTCTTGCGGGCAGAGGCGGCAGTACGGAAAACGAAGATAACGTAAAGCAGAAGATACTGACCAATTTCGTTGTCAAGAAGGGCTCAAAGCCTGATGGCGCAATGATTAAGGAGATAGACTGGCCGGATCACTGCCTGATGGTCTCTGTGCAGAGGGGAACCGAGGAGCTGATTCCGAAGGGGAGCACAAGGCTGATGGCGGGTGATATCATTGTCACGATGACAGACGAAAGAGATATGGCGGCGATACATGAAAAAATGGAGGCAATCTGTGCCGGAGTCTGATACAGAAATGCCTGCCGGAGTGTATCGGCAACGCAGATGGGGTATTGGCAATATACGATAAACAGCTAAGGAGTAACAGATATTATGCAGTTAAGACAGATTTGCGAAAAAACAGAATATAAAATCCTTCAGGGAAACCTCGATGTGGAAATTTCAGATATAGTTTATGATTCGAGAAAGCTCACTGCGGGCACGGTATTTGTGTGCATGGTCGGAGCCGTCGCTGACGGGCACGACTTTATAAGTGACGCTGTCGGGAAGGGGGCGTCGGCAATAGTGCTGGAAAAAGCCGAGGCTGCGGCGGACGTTCCGGAAGGCATCACAGTTCTGCAGGTTGAATCGACAAGAAAGGCGCTGGCATATATGTCTGCAGCATATTTCGGGTATCCGGCTCAGAAGCTTACGACGATAGGCCTGACAGGAACAAAGGGCAAAACAACAACTACATATATTATCAAGAACATGCTGGAGCAGGCAGGAAAGAAAACCGGACTTATCGGCACCATTGCGGCGCTCATAGGGGACAGAGAGATTCCCGCGAAAAACACTACTCCGGAGTCATATATGATTCATGAGTATATGGCTCAGATGGTTGATGAGGGCTGCGAATACGTGGTGATGGAGGTGTCTTCACAGGGTCTGAAGCTCGACAGAACCGCAGGGATACAGTTCGACTACGGCATTTTTACAAATCTGTCGCCGGATCATATCGGAGCGGCGGAGCATGCGGATTTCGCCGAATATCTCAGCTGCAAAAGCATGCTGTTCAGGCAGTGTGATACCGGAATAATCAATGCGGATGACATCCATGCCAAGGAGGTCATCGAGGGGCATACATGCTCGCTGGTTACTTTCTCTGCGGAGAAGGAGGCGGATCTGCAGGGGTATGACATAGAGTTTTTTAACGAGAGCGGAAGACTCGGGATGAAGTTCAGAACAAAAGGTCTGATGGACTGCAGCGCGCGGATTTACATACCGGGGATGTTCTCAGTACATAATGCACTGACGGCGATGACAGTATGCAAGCTTCTGGGAATGTCCGATGAGGCGATACTCAAGGGTCTTGAAACCGTTTATGTAAAGGGGCGCGTGGAGCCGGTGCATATTTCGGAGGAATTCAGTCTGATAATCGATTATGCACACAATGAAGTGAGCACAAGAAGCGTGCTCAACACACTGCGCAGATATAAGCCGGGACGCCTTATCGCATTATACGGATGCGGCGGCAACAGATCGAGAGTCAGAAGGTACGATATCGGTGAAGCGGCGGGTGAGCTGGCAGACCTCAGCATTCTGACGATGGACAACCCGAGAAATGAAGAGGTGGCTGATATCAACAATGATATCAAGGTCGGACTTGCCAGAAGCGGGGGCAGGTTCATAGAGATAGAGGACAGAAAAGAAGCGCTCGCCTATGCGATAACGCATGCACAGCCGGGAGACATGATAGTCACCCTCGGAAAAGGGCACGAGGACTATTTTGAGATAAAGGGTGTGAAATATCACTTCTCGGAGCGTGAGGCGATACAGGAGATAGTTGAAGAAATCAAAGCAGGAAAGAGACAGATGGTAAACGGAGTCAGCCTGCTGTAAATACCGGAAAGACTGCATATGATGCAGTCTTTTTTAATAAATTCTTAAGAAAAGATAAACGTTCATACAATGGCAATGCACTATATCATATGGTATAATCCGAGGAGTAAGGAGGTATTTGCAGTGATACAGCTAAAGAACGTTTCCAAATATTATTACAGCAAGGGGATGATTGCAAGCGGGATATCCAGGGTCAATCTCATGTTTGATCAGGGAGAATTCGTTGTAATCACAGGAGAGTCGGGCAGCGGCAAGACTACGCTGCTCAATGTCATATCGGGGCTTGATTCATATGAAGAAGGCGAGATGTATATAGACGGTGAGGAAACCAGTCATTATCTTGCGTCTGATTTTGAAGAATATCGTAAAAAATATATAGGCAATATATTTCAGCATTTTAATCTGGTAAACAGCTATACCGTTTATCAGAACATAGAGCTGATACTTCTCATAAATGGTTATCCGAGAGAAGAAGTAAAGCGCAGAGTTCCGGATATAATTAAGAAGGTAGGACTCGAAAGCCATTCGAGAAGCAAGGTTTCGAAGCTGTCGGGCGGCCAGAAGCAGAGAGTCGCCATAGCCAGAGCTCTCGCAAAGGACACAGATATCATAGTAGCCGATGAGCCGACGGGGAACCTTGACAGCGTGTCCGCAGAAGGCATCGTGCAGCTTCTCAGGGAAATATCGCATGATAAGCTCGTTATTGTTGTCACGCATAATTACGACCAGTTTGCCCGGTATGCCACCAGAAAAATAAAGATGCATGACGGCAAGGTTATAGAGGATATGTATACAGATCCCGGCAGCGCGCCGGCATCTGTATCCGCAGCGGCCGGCGCAGTCAATCCGGCCGCAGCTCAGAACCCGGGCGGCACCGCAGATCCGGCATCAGTGCCCGGTCCGGCGGGCACATCAGGACAATCCGGCCCGGCCAATACTGCCGCTGCTGCTCCGATAAAAAGCAATTCGGTGCCGGACAGTCAGACAATATTGCCGGATATAGCCGATATGACTGAAGCCGGAGATGCACATTCTGACGGGAACGCGGCAGCCGGCAGAGCGCCGTACGATACACGCGCCGCCGCACATCATAAAGACCGCAATATCACAGCAGCGAGCCGCATCAGGCTCGGAATCAGGAATACATTCAACGTTTTTCCTAAATTCCTGCTGCTCCTTATAGTATTCCTTTTCATTGTATTTTCAGTGGCTTCACAGTACACATCCTTTCTCAATCAGCAGTCGGAAGAGGATCAGCTCGGATATAATACCTATTTTTATAATTACAGTGAGGACCGGATAATCCTCAAGAAGCAGGATAAAACGGCATTTACAGAAGAAGATTTTGATGCCATAGGCAGTGTGTCAAATGTCAGATCGGTGATTCCGACAGACGTGATGCTTGATACGCCGCTCTATCTGGAGCTGTCGCAGGAGGATTACTCCTATGACGCCTTCCCGAAAACCGTGGATTCATTCGAAGGCTCACTTATGGCGGGAAGAATGCCTGAAGCGGAAAACGAGGTGATTTATGCGGTACTCAGAGACAGCTATTATGAATCAATAGAAGACGAGCTGCTGGACAAGACATTCAAGGTGACAGTCGGATATGACAAGGAGTTCAGCGTTACCGTGACGGGAATCGCGATTAAAGACCAGGAAGATGACGGATACATATACAGCGGCGACATTTACATGTCAGACCAGCTGATGAATAATATGCTCAAAGAAACCTACAGCAGCGGCAGCACAATCAAATTCCTGATAAACGGCAAGGAACAGCAGTATCAGTGGGGCGACTCACTGTACAGAATCGTGCCGAACGGCAATGTCGCAGCAGGCAAGGCTATCGTATCAGAAGATCTGAACTCGTTCTACGACAGCGGGGAAACCGAAGGCAATGCCAAGGGCAAGACAATAACAGCAGCGGCGGAGAATATGTTCTATACGCAGTCTGTAAATCTGCAGGTTTCGGATACATACAGCAAGAAGACATTCGAGAAGCTGACAGGAATCTCGGACTATGACACAAACAACGGTGCGGTTTATGTAAATCAGGCGGACTTCGACACGCTGTTCGACAAGGGTAATTATCAGGTGACTGTTTACGTTAAGGATGTAAAGAGTGCAGACACAACACTCGGCGAACTCAGGAGCATGGGCTACACAACGCTTTCGCTCAAGGACACCCTGATAAGCATGTTCTCTGAGCTTACGACAATAATCAAGGTACCGATAACCGTGATTATGATTGTGGCGGTGTTCTTCATAGCATATTTTGTAATAAGGCTGATTCTGAAGTCAAGGTCAGTGTATTTCAGCATACTCAGGATGCTCGGCATGGCTAAGAAAAATATACGGCGTATTCTCGACGTGGAAATGCTGCTGATTGTCAATATTGCATACGTATTATTCCTTGCATTCGCGGTTATGGTCAGCAGGGGCTTTATCGATGTCGAATACATGAGAAATCTGGTGGAATATCTGACGATACGGGATTATGTGATACTTTATGCGGTGCTGATGCTGATGGCTTACCTCATTTCGGGTAAATTCGCAAGAAGCCTGTTTAAGAAGACTGCGATGGGAACTTACAGGGAGGAGGAATAGCTATGCTGCGTCTTGAACATGTAAACAAATATTTCAATAAGAACAGAAAAAATGAGATTCATGTCATCAATGATACCACACTCGAAATGGGAAACAAAGGACTCGTGGCGCTGCTCGGACCGAGCGGATGCGGCAAGACAACGCTTCTCAACGTCATAGGAGGGCTCGATAAGGTAAATCGCGGGAAGGTGTATGTCAACGGCCAGCGTATAACCGGGCGCACATCGCATAAGATTGACAAGATAAGGAATCTGAACATAGGATATATTTTCCAGAATTATAATCTCGTTGACAACATGACAGTATTCGACAATGTGGCGATAGCACTGAAAATGGTCGGAGTAAAGGACAAGAAGGAAATTGCGGAGAAAGTCAATTACGTTCTCGAGAAAGTCGGAATGTACAGATACCGCAACCGTTACGCAGACATGCTTTCCGGCGGCGAGCGGCAGAGAGTGGGCATTGCGAGGGCTATCGTGAAAAACCCTGCAGTTGTTATCGCAGATGAACCGACGGGGAACCTTGACAGCAAGAATACACTTGAAGTCATGAATATCATAAAATCCATATCCGAGGAAAAACTTGTGATACTGGTAACACATGAGGAAGAACTTGCGCAGTTTTACGCATCAAGAATCATAAGACTTCTGGACGGCAGGGTTATATCAGATGAAGAAAACAGAAACTCGGAGGGGCTTGATTACCGCATCGAGAACAAGATATATCTGAAGGATATTCCGGAGCACAAAAGGATAAATACAGAAAAATACAGCATTGACCTTTACAATGCCAGTGACAGCGACATTCGTCTCGATATCGTTGTAAAGAACAGAAATATATATATCCGTGCGAAATCTCCTGAGGACAGGCTGGAAATCATAGATGAGAATTCGAGTCTTGAGCTCGTGGATGATCATTACAGAAAGCTGACAAAGGATGAACAGTCGGAGAACAGCTTTGACATTTCCAGACTTGAGGCGAGAGGGCAGCGCAGATACAAGTCGATACTGAATCCTTTCACGATGTTCCGCAAGGGGTTCAAGTCAGTCATGAATTACAACATTCTGAAGAAAATCCTGATGATCGGGTTCCTGCTGTCGGCGATATTCATAACATATGCTGTATCGAATATATTCGGAGTGCTGAATATCACGGACGATGAATTTGTGACGGCAGACAAATCCTATCTGACGCTGGTCAGCAAGAAGACAAGCGTTGAGACTTATCAGAAATATGAAAGCGATGAAAGCTACAGATATATCATGCCGGGTGATTCGAAAATAACGCTCAGCATGCCGTACACCGAATATTATCAGACGAAGGACTCCTCGGCGACAATAGAGGGCTCGCTCTCCGATTCTGCAAAGCTTACGGAGGACGATCTGATATACGGCAGGCTGCCGGAGGACAGCAGTGAGATAATCGTTGACAAGATGATACTGAAGAGTGTCATAGATGATCAGCAGAGCAAAGCGGCAGGCTACGGAACAGTCAAAAGCTTCATAGGCGGAGTTATACCGGTGACGAATATGCCTGATTTTACTATTGCAGGTGTGAGCGACCTGCAGAGCCCGTGTATATATGCGAGCAGAGATATTTTCATTAATCTTCTTGCAAACGCGCAGACCGGCTCTGAAGGCGGGGATATGGTCAGCGGCGAAACCTCGGGCGAGGCAGCCGGGGCGCTTTCCGGTATGATTGATTATACCCTTAAATCCTCGGATGTGACTATTACCAAGGGCAGCTGGCCTGTCAATGATTATGAGGTCACGGTAAATGAGAAGAACAAGGAAACAATGCCGCTTAATAAGGAAATACCGCAGAAGGTAAATGACCACAAGCTGAAGGTTGTCGGATATTACAAGGACAAAAATGACAGCGAATTTATGCTTGTGAACAATAATATGATAAAGTACAGTCTGATAAAATCTCTTGATAATGTGACGCTCTGCCCGTTTGACAAAGATGCATCGCTGAAGGCTCTGAAGGCGGAAAAGGTGAATGTAAAGGACACATACGAGGACAACAGAACGAAGTATATGAATCAGATGTGGTCTTCGATACTTTCGACGCTTGTGGTGGCCGGAGTGATACTGCTGATTTCGATTATCGAGATTTATCTGATAATAAGAGCATCTTTCCTGTCGCGTGTGAAGGAAGTGGGTGTTTACAGAGCGATAGGCGTGAAGAAGGGCGACATATACAGAATGTTCATCGGAGAAATATTTGCGATAACCACCATGGCCGGCGTGCCCGGATTCGCACTGATGACATACTGCGTGTACAAGCTCTCGAAGATGCAGTATTTCAGTGATCTCTTTCTTGTAAATACCGGCACATCGCTGATATGTCTGGTGCTGATATACGGAATAAATCTGATTTTCGGTCTGCTGCCGGTGTTCAGAACTATAAGAAAAACTCCGGCTGCGATACTGAGCAGGACAGACGTGAACTGATGGATAATACGAATGCTGCAGTAAAAATCAATTGCAGCTGAGTATCAGTGCTTAATAAAACAGGGCTGCCGCGGAGCTTATGTCCGCAGGATACTCCACACGCACTCGAGCAGAGTCAGTGCGAGTATGATATTGATAACTCGGAAATGCCGTTCATAGAATCTGCGTATAAATGCTCCTGCGGCAATCCATGTACCGGTGGCGACGGTGCCGATTGAGGCGATGAACATCTCAAATCCGAACAGAACCGGAAATGCTGTGCTGTAGTTTGTGACATATCCTGTCAGAGCAGTTATTCCGAACAGATATATCTTGACATTTACAAACTGCAGGAGGAAGCCCTTCGCAAATGAAGCAGATGAGCTGTTCTCGTCCGTTTCAGGCTTGCTGACTGCGATATGAAAAGCAAGCCACAGTATATAAGCTGCGCCGATGTATTTGATTACAGCCAGTGCCCTCGGAATAATTGAGCCCATGCCGAAAACCAGTATGCAGCATATCGTCTGAACAATATAGTATCCGGCAAATATGCCGAAGAAAAGCGGCTTGCCTTTTTTCCAGCCGTAGTTCGTGACGGTGTTGAGGGCCAGTATGTTTCCAGGACCCGGTGTGAATGCATTGATTACAGAATATATAAAGAAGTTGAATAGTACATATCCGGGCATGTTGTCGTTGGTCTCCTTGATGTTGAAAGTCTGAACGGCGCCTGATGCTGCGCCGTTCAGCGGTTGTTATACGTGTTATATGAAAAAGTCTGATTCGGTACGTCTTGTGTAGTTTTCCTTCAGCATTTCCACGTGTGAAAGGAATGCCGGGTCGTCAATGTATTTGGCGTGCGTCGGACACTGTTTGATGCATGCCTGGCATTTCACGCATATGCCGGTGACAATTTTCGGATCGTCGTGTGAAATTGATCCCATAGGACAGACATCCGCGCATATGCCGCATTTATTGCAGAGTGATTCGTCTGTTTTAGGCTTTGCCTTGAGAAAAACTGCGGGCTTGCCGTCGGTGCCGAGCGGCGTGTAGTACTTTGTCACAGGCTCTTCCCCCTTGACCTCAATCGGGGCAGGGATGCTTCCGGGCTCTGTCTGAAGAGCTTTTTCTGCGGCTTTACATGCAAAGGCGCAGATATCGGCGAGGTCTGAAGCATCAGGACGGCCGGGCGCGAGCTTATCGGAAAATGAGTGCTCACATACGATGCCTGCTCCCGCAATTGTGTGGAAACCGTTGCTTTCCAGTTCATTGCGCAGCTCAATCAGTGCATTGTCGTAGCTGCGGTTGCCGAAACAGACTACCGGCACGGCAAGTGCACCGTCAGCTTTAAAAAGTTCCTGCACAAACGGCAGGAATTTATTCGGGATTCGTCCTGCATAGACCGGGGTGCCGAATACGACCAGCTCATCAGCCGCAAAGTGTCTTGTATCCGTGTGTGCGGCAGGAAGCGTGAAATCGTCTTCAGCCATCGGAACATTGAGCTTCTGCGCGATTGCATCCGCCATCGCACATACAGTCTTGCGTACATTTCCGGCAGGACTTATATACACCGCCGCAACTTTAGATATATTCATAAAAAACTCCTTTCATTAATTTGTCAGCGCAGCTGACATCAGGTTACACCCGTGAGGTGGTTCATTAATTTGTCAGCGCAGCTGACATCAGGTTACACCCGTGAGGTGGTTCATT
>CAVECM010000028.1:0-24169 GCA_963614095.1 Bacteroidaceae bacterium | reverse complement strand
CGCACGAAAAACCCTCATTACCCGGAAGATGTGCGGATTTGCATGAAAAATCCTCGGTTTCGTGCAGATCTGTGCGGTCAGTGCAGGTGTCCGGGCAGTCCTCGGAAGCAGGTCTGCGATTGCGGCGGGTGCTGCGTTTCGCAGCATATCTGTGCTGCTCGCGGTCTCGATATGCCGGCTTTTGACGGGCGTTTCGGCTGCGCATCTGCTCGAGGTATTCGTCATAATGTTCGTCCGCATAATTGTCATCGATATATTCGGCAATATCCGCAAAAAGCTTTTCACTTATCCGATAAGCTTTTCGGTCAAATACAACAACGTAAACGGTCATGTCGTTTTCGGCGAGAAACTCGCTTATTGTATCGACGGCCGTCCGAAGGGCAAGGTCGCGGGGGTATCCGCAGACACCGGACGAAATCAGCGGGAAAGCAATCGATCGGCAGTCGTGTTCCGCGGCCAGCGCGAGAGCGGATCTGTAACAGGAAGCAAGCAGCTCATGCTCGCCGTGCAGCCTGCATGAGACACCGGGTGCGGTTTAAAGCAGCTGAACCGGTCAATCTGCCGGGCGCTGCTGAAACAGCTGAATCGGCCGGTCTGTCGAGCCGGAATAACTGTGATTGAATTTTTTCAATCGCAGGCAGCCGTGCAGAATGCGCAGTATCATCATCAAAATTTCTGTAAAAGGAATCAGCGAAAAAAATAATCCATAAAAAAGAATCGCCTGCATATGCAGGCGACCTTTCGTCATCATTATTATTATTACCACTCTATCCAGGAGGTGTTTTTCAAAATAAGGAAGGGCTGCCGTGTTTTAGGGATTGAGAAGAAGAAGTGTGTTTTTTTTTAGGGCAGCCCATTTACCTACCTTTCAGCAATTGTCTTTGTCCTTTGCTGTGACTATATATTAGCAATCAAATATGCCAATTTTAGGGTGGAATTGTGAAGACTTGTTGAAAAAAATCATGCTTTCCGGCAAATGCCGAAATCAGTGAAAAGTCAGCTTCGGCTGTACCTTGCCATACCGGAATTCAGAATCAGATTATGCCGAGCGATTTTTTCCACTTCAGTATTCTCCGCACGGAACGGTCAATTCTTTTCTCCGTGATTGTGCCGCTTTTTACAGCCTCAGTGACCGCAGCGAACTGATTCACAAAATCTCCGGTGCACAGCATGTCGTTGCCCGCGAGCACCGCCGCAACTGCGCTGTCTTTTTCATCTGTAAATTCTGTTACAGCACCCATTGAGAGATCGTCGGTGATTATCACACCATCAAAATTCAGATCTTTGCGCAGCAATCGGTGAATTGCCGGGGACAGCGACGCAGGCAGCTCGGAGTCTATCGAGGAGACAATACTGTGAGACACGAGCACTGCCGACGCTCCGGCCTTTATTCCGGCTTCAAACGGCAGCATGTCGTTGTTCTCAATCTGCTCCGCAGACCTGTTGTCAACAGCAATGCCGTTGTGCGTGTCCGCAGAATTTCCATAACCCGGGAAGTGCTTCAGACAGCACCCCATATTGTCCTTCCGGCATGCGCGGACTGCGGCCTTTGCATATTCGGATGTAGTTTCAGCGTCCTGACCCAGGCTTCTGTCGTACATAAAATCGTTCGGGTCAGTCGCGATGTCGAGGACCGGCGCGAGGTTGAGATTAATGCCGATTTCACTGAGAAGTGCGTTTTTTTCATGTAAATCGCTCACAATGGCATCCATTCCGTCCTCTGCGTAAAGCGCACGGGGTGACTTGAAGGGCTCGCTTCTGAACGCTGGAGAGCTGCTGACTCTGTTTACGGTGCCGCCCTCCTCGTCAACGGCGATGAAGGGGGCGATGTTCGAATCCGCCTGAAGGCTGAGAACTGCCGTCTTTACAGTACTTTTGTCTGTATCGGTGAAAGCTGTGCCGAAGAGCAGGACGCACCCGAGATCGTATTTCCCGGGGCTGACGCTGCCGGCAGAATCATTATTTTCGGCGGAATCAGAGCTTTCGATTGTAATCGATGCAGATGAGGGGATGCCGTTGTAAAAACAGCCCATGAACATCTGTGCGGTTTTTTCCTCGATGGACATTTTCTGAATCATCCGCTCGATTTCGGCATCGTCCTGAGAGTCTGCCCCGGCGGAGGCCTCAGATTTTTTCTGAGAAGCAGACGCATCGGTGCCGCTTTTATGCGCGGCAGTGAGCGCCAGTGTCCCGGCGGCGAGAATAACAACAGCTGATATGATAATTATTAAAGTTTTTTTCTTCATATGAAATATGGAACCTTTCTGCTGCAGAGTATGGCGGAATGCCGGTGAGCAGGACCTCCGGCAGAAACGCTCAGATTCAGCGGAGCAGGGGTCTCAGCTTTTTAACGAGAATTGCAGCGGCGAGAATTTTCAGTGCATCTCCGGGCAGAAAAGGGACAACGCAGGAAAGCATTGCGGCCCCGAGTCCTGTTCCGCTGCTTATCATGAACCATGCTGTGCCGAGCACGTAGCATATGAAAAGTCCGCACACCATAGCAAGTGCATAAAGCAGCGCCTCCGCTGCCGCACCTGCGCGTCTGTGAGAATTCTGCCCGGCGGTGCAGCTGTCTGCATCCTGATCGGCGCGCTTTACACGGCGATTTTCCGGCATATCGCATAGAATCCCGATTATAAATACTGCAGCTATATATCCTATTATATAACCTCCGGTCGGTCCTGCCAAGACGGATATGCCGCCGCGCAGTCCGGCAAACACCGGAACGCCTGCAGCTCCGAGGAGCACGTAGACTGCCATGCTGATGGTTCCGTATTTTTTCCCGAGCAGGCCTCCGGTGAGAAAAACCGCCAGTGTTCCGAGGTTCACAGGTATGGGTGTAAAGCCCAGCGGAATGCTGATCTGTGAGCATATTGCGGAAATCGCAGCGAAAAGTCCGCATAGGACTATAAATGTTGTTCTGGAATATCGTTTTGAAAAAGTTTCAGATGCCATGATGTTGTCTCCTTGCTGATTTATCACCTATCGATATATAATGTTAACCCTTTTAACCGAATTGTAAACCGGATGCAGCGGATTGTCAACTAAAAATGATGAATTGTCAACTCGGAGAAGGAATTGTCCGCAGCCGAAAACCGGAGATTGATTAAAATTATCCGCTGCAGGACGGTGTGCTGACCTTGAAAATTCAAGAATACAGGTAAGTATGCTGAAATTTACCGCTGAAAAAAATACAGCCGGAGTGCATAAAGGAAGAGTCAGCAGTACAATTAAACGGACTTGATGATTATGTAAAAATCATCGGCCGCAGCTAAATGTGAAGATTGTGTTAAAAAACAATTGGTTGCATTGACAACTAATCCGGTTCCTATTAAAATGACACAGAACATAAAGTTGCATAGACAACTATTTGCCGGCGGATACATCAAAGATTGAAAACCGCAGGCAGCGCTCCGGCATACCGGCAGTTTTCGGGCAGTGTCCGGCGGACCGGGGCTTTAGAAAAAAGGAAGTCAACAGATATGGATGAAAAAAAATATTACTCGGATATTGATAACGGGAATCTGAATCCGGATACCGGATGCGGAGACATCGGGCGAATGGATTTTGAAAGAATCGAGTGCCCGGAGGAGTCGCCGGAACAGATCGGACTAATCGAGCATCAGAAAGAACCGGCGGAGCAGAACAGAAGACTTCTGCAGATGTATTTTTCAGTAATTTACAGACACGGAAGAGTGATGCACGACAAAGCAATGAAGCAGTTCGGTCTCACGGGGCAGCAGATGGGATATCTCAAGGAAATAGGCTCGAATCCCGGGCTTTCACAGGAGGAACTGGCCCGGGAGATGCATATTGACAAGGGTGCAGTGGCGAAATCCCTGAAGGTTCTTGTCAGGAAGGGGTATGTGACGAGAAAGCGAAATCCTGCTGACATGCGGGCATACTGCCTTTTTCCAACCGAAGCAGCGGCAGACATTCATGAGATGGGAGAAAAATATTCCATCGAATTTGAACACGAGATAACGAGAGGACTGACCGACGGTGAAAGAGAAACACTGAAAAGGCTGCTCGGAATAGTAACAAAAAACATAGCGGAGATGCTGGAAAGGGGAGACATATGAAAACAACATTAAAATACTACAAGCCATATATCCTGTATATCCTGCTGGTCATAGCATTCCTGTTCGGACAGGCAATGTGCGAGCTGGCGCTGCCGGGATATATGTCGGATATAATCAATAACGGCATTATCAAGCAGGATATGGCCTATATCAAACACACAGGACTGATAATGATCGGAGTTGCAGCAATCACAGTAGTCTGCTCGATTATGGGAAGTCTGCTGGCAGCGAGGGCAGCGGCCGGATCGTCGCGAGACATAAGAAGGGCGCTTTTCAGAAAGGTAACCTCGTTTTCGACTGCCGAGCTGAACGACTTCTCGACTGCGTCGCTGATAACAAGATCGACAAACGACGTTCAGATGGTGCAGCAGGCAACTGTAATGATACTGAGGATGGCGTGCTTTGCACCGATAATGGGAATAGGAGCAGTTATAAAGGCGCTCCGTACGAGTGTTTCGCTCTCATGGACGGTTGCACTGGCACTGGCGGTTATCATAGCTATAATGGCAGTGTCATTTTTCCTCGTGCTGCCGAAGTTCCAGGTGCTGCAGTCAAAGCTCGACAAGCTTAATCTCCTTATGAAGGAAAGGCTGTCAGGCATCCTGGTAATCAGAGCGTTCAATACAGAAAAAAGTGAAGAAAAGCGATTTGATATTGCGAATATGGATCTGACTAAACTGAATATGTTTACAAACAAGGCAATGTCATTCATGATGCCGATGCTGATGTTTGTAATGAACGGAGTCAGCATACTTATCGTGTGGGCAGGTGCGCATCTTGTGGAGACGAATGATCTCCTTATCGGAGACATGCTCGCATATCTGCAGTACGCGATGCATGTAATAATGTCGTTCCTGTTCATAACGATGATTTTTATAATGATACCGAGAGCTGTCGTTTCCGCAAGGAGAATCGGAGAGGTTCTCGATGTTGAACCGTCGATTGAGGATCCGAAGCCGGACAGCGCACTGCAGGCAGACAGCACAGCCTCGCCGGTGCACAGAGGACTCATTGAATTCGATCACGTATCATTTGCATATCCTGATGCAGAGAAAGAAGTGCTCGAGGATATCAGCTTCACGGCAGAGCCCGGCAAAATAACAGCGGTAATAGGCGGAACAGGAAGCGGCAAGTCATCGCTGATCAGCCTGATACCGAGATTTTACGACGTGACAAAGGGAAGCGTCAGACTGGACGGCACCGACGTGAGGGATATGACCCAGCACGAGCTGCGTGATCAGATAGGTTATATTCCGCAGAAGGGTCTGCTGTTTTCGGGTACGATAGCTTCGAATCTGCGGTACGGCAATGAAGACGCGTCCGACAGCGAACTGCTTGAAGCGGCAGAGACGGCGCAGGCGATAGATTTCATAAGAGAAAAAGAAAACGGACTCGAAGAGGAAGTCGCACAGGGCGGAACGAACGTATCGGGAGGCCAGAAGCAGCGTCTTTCCATAGCGAGAGCACTCGTGAAGAAGCCGAGGGTATACATTTTTGACGACAGCTTCTCCGCTCTTGACTTCAAGACGGACAAAGCACTGAGGGAGGCCCTGAAGGAGAAGGTCGGCGACAGTACTATACTGATTGTGGCACAGAGAATAAACACAATAATGGATGCCGATCAGATAATCGTACTGGATGAGGGCCATCTTGCCGGGAAGGGTACGCACAGCGAGCTTTTGAAAACCTGTGATGTGTACAGAGAAATTGCATTGTCGCAGCTCAGTGAAGAAGAACTTGAAAGGGGGCGTGAGTAATGGCAGGTAAAAGAAGAGGACCGGGAGGCGGCGGTCCGGGAGCAAAAATGATGCCCGGTGAGAAGGCCAAGGACTTCGGCAAAACGATGAAAACCCTCCTGGGATATCTCAAACCATATAAATTCAGACTGGCAGTGGTACTGATATTCGCAATTGCCAGCACGATATTCTCCATAATATCGCCGACGATACTCGGCGATGCCACAGACAAAGTAGTGGAAGGCCTTATGAACGGAAAAGGCATAGATTTCAGCGGGCTGGCATCCATACTTTTCCTGCTGCTGGCGCTCTACGGCTGCAGTCTGCTGTTCGGAGTTGCTCAGGGATGGATAATGGCGGATGTTTCACAGAAGGTCATCTATAATCTGAGAGATCTGATGTCCCGCAAGCTTGACAGACTGCCGCTGAAGTATTTCGACGGCAGAACGCATGGCGAAATACAGAGCAGGATGATTAATGATATCGAAACTGTCAATCAGTCTCTTTCAGTGAGCATGACTCAGATGATTACCAGCTTTACCACGATTGTGGGCATACTGATTATGATGCTCAGAATAAATCTTGTGATGACACTTATGGCACTCGTGGTGCTGCCGCTTTCCATGGGTGTGATACGCATCGTGGTGTCAAAGTCGCAGGGGCACTTCAAGAATCAGCAGAAGTATCTCGGATATGTCAACGGGCATGTGGAAGAAATGTATACAGGGCACGATATCGTGAAGGCGTTCAACAGAGAAGACGAATCACAGCGCATATTTGACAGCTACAATGACAAGCTTTGTGAATCCGCATGGAAATCACAGTTCCTGTCAGGAATGATGATGCCGATAACGACATTCATAGGCAATCTGGCATATGTTGCCGTATGCCTGCTCGGAGGATATTTCGTTATAAACGGGAAAATCACAATCGGTAATATTCAGGCATTCATACAGTATGTAAGAAGCTTCAACCAGCCGATTTCACAGGTTGCAAACGTTGCGAACCAGCTGCAGTCAACAGCAGCGGCGGCTGAGAGAATATTTGAACTCATAGACGAAGAGGAAGAGTGTGATATTGACAGCGAGCCTGAAGAGGTTATCGATGCAGATCATGTAAAAGGGCAGGTCGCTTTTGAGCATATTCATTTCGGATATGTGCCTGAAGAAACGATAATAAATGATTTTTCGTTCACGGCTGAGCCGGGGCAGCGAGTTGCTATAGTCGGGCCGACAGGAGCCGGCAAAACCACGATTGTCAAGCTCCTTATGAGATTTTATGAGCTGAACGGAGGCAGAATCACGATAGACGGGCATGATATCACTAAGCTTTCCAGATCGAATCTCAGAGAGATGTTCAGTATGGTGCTGCAGGATACATGGCTCAACAACGGCACTCTGCGCGACAATATCAGATACGGCAGGCCGGATGCGACGGATGAGGAGGTTGAGGCTGCTGCAAAGGCTGCACATGTCGATCATTTCATCAAAACGCAGGCCAAGGGGTATGATATGGAGGTCAATGAAGAGGCTACGAATATTTCCCAGGGGCAGAAGCAGCTGCTTACGATAGCAAGAGCTTTCCTGGCTGACGCACCGATACTGATACTCGATGAAGCGACAAGCTCGGTAGATACAAGAACCGAGGCGCTGATACAGAAGGCGATGACAGACCTTATGAAGGGAAGAACAAGCTTTGTCATAGCCCACAGACTGTCGACAATCAAAGACGCAGATCACATACTGGTACTCAATCACGGAGACATAATCGAACAGGGTACACATGAGGAGCTGATTGCTCAGAACGGATTCTACACGAATCTTTACAACAGCCAGTTTGCGAAATAGTCAGACCATTATCACACACTCGTCATAAACAGATGGTATAACATACACATCGGAAAACGTTATGGCACAGATGTTTGAAAAGCGAGGTACATGTAAAATGGGTAGATTATTCAGCCGCAAAGCAGCTTTAAGACTGGTTCTGGCAACGTTGATACTGCTTGTTCTGGGAGCAGCGGGAGCTCTCCTTTCCGTGAATGGCATAAGCGAAAGAAACGATGCATTCGCAGACAGCAGTACCGATACAGTGAACGCTCAGAAAATGAAAGTGGATGCGTCCGATGAGAATGCGAAGCAGCTTTACAGCAAGAAAGCAGAGGACGTCAATGACACAGCAGCAGTGGCATCGCTGCTCGAGACGATGAAGCTGGAGGATGCCGGCGGGAAATATTCGGCAACGATAAAAGCTGACGGTGATACGCAGGTGATGACAATCGCACTGCAGAGCTCTGTTCAGAAAGCACAGAAAAAGACTATAGACAAGAATATGGAGAACTGCGCAGAACAGATTATGGCTCTTATGCCGTCTGTAGGAAGAGTAGAATGGACATATTCTCTGATATCCGCTAAAGCAGAGGACGAGACAGTCACTATGTCGCTGGATGAGGATGCTGCATCGAAGCAGCTCTCGAAGGATATCAGGAAATACGGAAAATCCGAAAGAACATTCAAGAAGCTGCTGACTAAGCAGGCTGCGGCCGATAAGAAATAGCGATTAAAGACTTGGAGCGAAAGTGCTGCGGGCCGGCGCAGCTGCGTGAGAGCATGTAATTATGTGAGAGCACGTAATTGTGCGGCGGCATATAACTGCGAGGCAGCATATAAGCGACTCGAATAATTCATAGATAATATACAGATTATCAGAGCAAGTAAAAACGAGCTGATGCGTCGGTGAAATTCCGATGCAGACAGCTCGTTTTCTGCATGCGGTCTTGTGATGCCGCGGTTGTGTGATTCTGCATACGGCGCTGTAACTTTGTATGCGTCAGAAGCTCAAACAATGCTGACCGATAAGGTTTTTTCTGTTATAATATCTGTAATGTTGTGAAACGGAGATATTATTTTTATGATTGATAAATTTGGCAGAAGCATAGATTATATGCGGATATCAGTCACGGATTTCTGCAATCTCAGATGCAGATACTGCATGCCCGAGGACGGTGTCGCAAGGCGCCGGCATGAGGAAATGCTGACGGCGGAGGAAACAGTGGATGCTGTAAAGGCGGCCGTATCGCTGGGCATTAAGAAAATACGGATAACAGGCGGCGAGCCGCTCGTGAAGAGAGGAATCGTCAGGCTTTGCGATGCGATTTCTGCGATAGAAGGCGTGCAGGAGCTTTGCATGACGACGAACGGAACACTCCTTCCTCAGATGGCAAAAGATCTGAGAGCAGCAGGAGTCAGCAGACTGAACATCAGTCTGGACACACTGGTGCCGGACAAATACAGAAAAATAACCCGCGTGGGAAACCTCAGCGAGGCCATTAACGGCATCGACGCGGCCTTTGAAGCGGGATTCGAAAAAATCAAAATCAACAATGTGCTGATTGGCGGTTTTAATGAAGATGAAATAAAGGACTTTGTAAGGCTGACAGCTGACAGGCCGATTGAAGTGCGGTTTATTGAGCTTATGCCTATAGGCGGGGGTATGGATCTGGAAAAGAGCAGATTCATCAGCTGCAGCCGCGTGCTTGAAGAAGTGCCTGAACTGAAGCCGATGGAGTGCAGAGAAGGAGTAGCTGAGCTTTACAGGCTGCCCGGAGCGAAAGGGCAGGTAGGTCTGATACGTCCGATAAGCTGTGAATTCTGCGGCACGTGCAATAAGATCAGGCTCACTGCAGACGGAATGCTGAAGCCGTGCCTCCACTCAGCTGCAGAGCTTTGCATAAAAGGGCTGAAGCCGGATGGGATGAAGGAGGTTATGCGCAGAGCAATACTGAGCAAGCCGGAGATGAGAGATGCACTCGACGCAGACAACCCGAGCCGCGCGGGAAGAAGCATGAACAGTATAGGAGGATGACGATGGCGGACTTTACACACTTTAACGATGAAGGCAGAGCACGCATGGTCGATGTGGGCGGCAAACAGGTCACCGAACGTACAGCCGCTGCGGCAGGAAGAGTTCTTGTAAACGAAGAAACATTCAGGCTGATTGAATGCGGCGGCATGAAAAAAGGCGACGTGCTCGGCACGGCTCAGATTGCAGGCATAATGGCGGCTAAAAAAACCTCGGATATCATTCCGATGTGCCATCCGCTGATGCTGACAGGAATAGATATAAAATTTAATCTCAACCGCGAGACACTTGCCGTGGAAATCAGGTCGGAAGTCAGATGCAAGGGCGTTACGGGCGTGGAAATGGAAGCACTTACGGCTGTTTCCGCAGCAGCACTGACGGTTTATGACATGTGCAAGGCGGTTCAGAAGGATATGATAATCGATAAAATCTGCCTGCTTTCCAAGAAAGGCGGGAAGAGCGGAGATATACACCAGGAGGAGTTATGGAATACAGAGCAGCGGTAATAACCATGAGCGACAAGGGATCGCAGGGGCTGAGAGAAGACACTGCGGGCGACGCAGTCGTAAGGATTCTCGAGGAGAACGGCTGGAAGGTCGAATACAGAACAATGATTCCGGATGATACGGAGCAGATCAAAGGCGAACTTGTAAAATGCGCCGATGAGCTGAAAGTCACGCTGGTCATGACGACAGGCGGCACGGGATTTTCTGTGAGGGATGTGACTCCGGAGGCTACGCTGGCTGTTGTCGACCGTGAAGTGCGGGGCATACCGGAGGCGATGCGCGCCGAAAGCATGAAGATAACACCGATGGGAATGCTGTCAAGAGCGGCTGCAGGACTGCGCGGGCAGACACTTATAGTCAATCTTCCGGGGAGCAGGAAGGCGGCATCCGAATGTCTGGAGGCAGTAATCAAGCCGATAAAACACGGCGTTGAGGTGCTGCTCGGTGAGGCGGAGGACTGCGCGAGGATACATCTGCCGCACGGCATCGTGAAGGCAGTCTGCATCAGTGAAAAGAAGGGTGTTCAGAAACACGATATAGGAGAGGCTTTTCTCAGAGCCGATCACGGTATTGAGGGGGACGCCCACGCCGGAAAGTGGCACAGGCAGGTCAGCCTGCTGGCTGCGGAGAGCGTCGCAAAAGTGCAGAAAGCACTGGATTTTGAACTGAAAAGCGGAGATTTTGCGGAAAACATATTGACAGAAGGCATAGAGTTGTTTACCCTGCCGGTAGGCACAAAGCTGCAGATCGGAGACGCTGAGGGCGAGGTGACTCAGATAGGAAAGGAATGTCATCACGGCTGTGCAATCAGAGAGCTTGCGGGCGACTGCGTAATGCCGCGCGAGGGCATTTTTATCAGGGTTACGAAAAGCGGCCGGGTGAAAACGGGTGACCGGATACAGGTGATGCAGTAAGCGGAATCTTCATAATCAGAAACGGGCGGCCGGTCACATATGAATGCAGCAGTACTGCAGAATGTGCGGCCGGAAAGTATTGCGGCGGCGCAGCCCGGAGACGAAAAAACGCGAGCTTTACAATAAAACAAGGGGGAAAATGAAATGATAAGCAAAGTAACAGATACTGTCTTGTATGCAGGTGCGAACGACCACGATGTGGATCTGTTCGAGGGTCAGTATGTAGTGCCGAACGGAATGGCATACAATTCATACATTATTAAAGACGAAAAAACAGCAGTAATGGATACGATAGATGCGAGCAAGACACAGGAGTGGCTGGCAAATATCGAGGAGGCACTCGGAAAGGCCGCGCCGGATTATCTCGTGGTTCAGCACATGGAGCCGGACCATGCCGGATCTATACAGGCCTTCGCGGAAAAATATCCGGATACTGTAATAGTGGGAAATAAGAAGACATTCAAGATGATCGGGCAGTTTTTCCCGACACTCGAAATCAGAAACAAGCTCGAGGTCAAGGACGGAGACAGCCTTAAGCTCGGTGCGCATGAACTCATTTTCGTGTTTGCGCCGATGGTGCACTGGCCTGAGGTAATGATGACATATGAACCTAACGAGAAAATTCTTTTCGCTGCAGACGGCTTCGGAAAGTTCGGAGCACTTGATGCGGAGGACGACGACTGGGCATGCGAGGCAAGGCGCTACTATATCGGAATCGTCGGGAAATACGGCCCTCAGGTGCAGAACGTGCTTAAGAAAGCAGCGGCTCTCGATATCGCTGTAATCTGCCCGCTGCACGGACCGGTGCTCACAGAAAATCTCGGATACTACATTAATCTTTATGACATCTGGTCAAGCTACAGACCGGAGACTGAGGGCGTATGCATCTGCTACACATCCGTATACGGCAATACAAAGGCTGCGGCAGAGCTGCTGGCCGAAGAGCTCAGGGCTGCCGGTGAAGAGACTGTCGTTGTGAATGACCTGGCAAGATGCGATATGGCAGAGGCTGTTGAGGATGCATTCAGGTATGACAGACTGGTACTGGCGACTACAACATATAATTCAGACATATTCCCGTTCATGAAGGAATTTATAAATCATCTGACAGAAAGAAATTATCAGAACAGAACAATCGCATTTATCGAAAACGGTTCATGGGCGCCGATGGCAATCAGGACGATGAAGAAGGCTTTTGAAAATTCAAAGGATATCACGCTGGCTGAAAACAATGTTACTGTAATGTCAGCGCTCAGCGATGAAAGCAGAGAGCAGATAAAGGCGCTGGCCGCCGAGCTGACAGCTCACAAAGCCTGTGCCGAGAGCGGCAGACAGGCTGAGGATGCTGAAGCGGCAGAGCCGGGTGCATCAGATGCAGGAACAGATGCTGCAGAAGAAAATGCTCCGGACGAGAATGCTGCAGCCGGCGGCGTGAAGAAGTTCGTATGCACCGTATGCGGATATGTTTACGAGGGTGAGTTCCTTCCGGACGATTTTGAGTGCCCGATATGCAGACTCGGCGCAGATGTCTTCGAGGAAGTCAAAGAACAGTAATATTATCGGATATATTTGATCAGGTCAGGGAATAAAACTGCAGACCGGGAGGGGCGTCATAATCGGGCAAGCTCAGACAAGCTCAGTATAAGCCCTGTCAAAGGTAATCACAGTATAGAAACTGCTGTCCACGGTTTTTACAGCCTGCTCTGCAATTCTGCGAATCTGTGATTCCGGATATCTGCAGTCAGGCGCGAGCACGACGTCAAAAATCACGTTCGTGTGGGTCGGACCCGGAACAATTCTGAAGTCATGGATGCTTTCCACCCCTTCAAGAGGTGAGAAGGCATCTTTTATTATATCGCTCATTTTTTCTATCAGCGGATCGTGCAGCTTTACAGGATCCATATGCACGACAAATTCAATGTGCAGGGTGTCCTTCACAGTACGTTCGATGTTATCGATCATATCATGGCTCTCCATCAGATCGCCGTCAGCATCCACCTCCACGTGTATAGACGCGAATATTTTGCCGGGTCCGTAATTGTGGACCATCAGATCATGCATCCCCAGAACTCCGGGCTCCTGCCTCACTGTATCGGTGATTGCCTTGACAAGTGATTCGTCCGGAGCCTCGCCGAGCAGAGGGCTCGTTGTTTCCCTGACGAGCTGTACTCCCGACCATACAATAAAGAGCGCCACAAGGCAGCCCATATATCCGTCTGTCTGAAGACCGGTAAATCTGCCGATGAGAACGCTGAGAAGAACCGCACTCGTTGCGATTACATCGTTGCGGCTGTCAGCAGCAGTTGCGGCAAGTGTGACAGAATTGATTCTCCGGCCTATATCAGCATTGAACACAGACTGCCAGAGCTTTACAAGAATGGCGGCGATAAGCACAGCCACAGTCAGATAGCTGAATTCAAGCGGATCGGGATGGAGAACCTTGGTAAATGATGTTTTGAAAAGCTGGACTCCCAGCACGATTATCAGCACAGAAACAAAAAGCCCGGTCAGGTATTCTATGCGGGCGTGCCCGTAGGGGTGATTGCGGTCCTCCGGAATGGAGGCCAGGCGGAACCCGACCAGTGTCATGACCGACGATGACGCATCGGTCAGATTGTTGATGCCGTCTGCTATTATTGCGATACTTCCGGCGATGAGTCCGACAGCGATTTTCGCCATGCAAAGGAGCGCGTTTGAGATGATGCCGACTGCTCCTGCGAATTTGCCGTATCTTTCACGGACTTTTGCATCAGATGTATTTTTGTAGTCTTTGATGAATATTTTTATCAGAAAGCTGCCCATCGTAGAGTTCCTCCGGTTAACTGATTCAGGATTCTGCGGAGTGTTTTTTTTCTGATTCGAGAGCCTTCAGAAGCGCTTTGGCTAGCTGATCCGAGCATGAGGTATCTTTGAAGCCGCATGTTATGCCGAGCAGCCTTTCGCGTACCTGTTCAACGGTCATTCCCTCGGTCAGAGCTGCCAGCGCCTTGAGGTTGCCGTTACAGCCGCCTGTGAATTTAACTTTCCTGATTATATCTCCGTCAAGCTCAAGCTCGAGTCTGCTGGAGCATACCCCCTTGAGAGCAAAGTCATATTTCATTTTAATGTAAGCTCCTTTTAGTAATGTGTGATCAGTGATATGTAATCCGCCGGCAGGTATAGGACAAACTGTCATATGCAGTGCGCTGTGTGCCGCACATTTACAGCGGGCTGAGACGCCGGCAATTGTGTGATTTCTCGCCAACGTGTAATCCGCCGGTAATCAAATCTGTGTGCGGTCTATCTGTTTACGACAGCCTGAAGCACTGTGTTTGCAACCGAACCGGCCACATCAGCACCGTATCCGCTGTTTTCCACGAGAACAACGAATGCATAAGGATTGCTCTCGTCGTTCAGAAATCCGGTAAACCATGCGTGAGGCTCCTTGCTTCCCCCGACCTCGGCGGTTCCGGACTTGGCACAGAGGCTGAGCCCCGGGAAATTCTCAGAACCGTAATGGCTGCTTACATTGTTGGCCATCATTTCTGTCAGTGATGCAGCAGTGGATGAGTCAATCATAGTTGTGGTTTTAGTCGCTATTTTATCTATCTGTTTTCCCATGAACGATGTCGGCTTGATGATGCTCGGATGAGTCGCCTCACCGCCGTTGGCGATGGCTCCCATATAAACCATCATCGAGCACGGATTGACCATGTCCTCCCACTGCCCGATACCGGTCCATGCGAGGTTCATGCCGCTGTCAGGAAAGTCAAATGTTCCCTCGGCGGTTTTGATGCCGTTGATATCATATGATGTTGTCAGGCCGGCTTTTTCCGTGTATTTTTTCATGAGATCCGGACCGAGCTTCTCGGCGAGCTGCCCGAAATAGCAGTTGCATGAAACCTCGAGTGCTTTTTTCAGGTCAACGGTGCCGTGTGCCGAAACGTCGGTAACCTTATAGCTGCCGCCGTAGCTGACAGAGCCCGTGCAGTTGATTTCCCATGTGTATGCGTCATCGAGATTTTCGATTGCCGCTGCTGCAGTCACCAGCTTGAATGTCGAACCCGGTACGAATGTCGCGGATGTGAATCTGTTTATGTAAACTCCGTCTTCAGGTGTGGCCGGCGGGTAAAGCGGGTCGTATGTAGGCGAGCTGACCATGCAGATAATCTCGCCGGTCTTGTAATTATAAACGCCTACAGTGCCGTGCCTGCCTGCGAGAGCTTCATATGCAGCGGCGCAGACATTTGCATCGAGCGTCAGATAAACGTCTTTGCCGGCATTGTTCAGCGAGTAGACACCGTTTATGAAATTGTAGCCGATGAGTTCATCTGTAAAGGCGCGGTTTGCTCCGGTGGAAATGTTGTTGTCCTTGTCTCCGGTGATATGCATCAGGGCGGTTCTTATTGAAGCGTCCTCATTGAAAATCATCCCGTCGGTCGTGTTCTGCATCAGAAGCAGGCCGTTTGTATCGTAAAGCTTGCCCTTTGAAAGGTCGCCCTCGTTGTAGACGTCACGGTTGCCTTCATATGAGGCCCAGTCATCGCCGTTTGTAAAATAGCGGTATGTGAAAACTCCGACTCCGGTGAGGAGCACGAAAGCCAGGAGCAGGCACATTACAGCGCGTTTTTCTATTTTCTTCATTTGTCATCGTCTCCAAATATATCTTCCAGTGTCAGCGGTCTTGATGATGAATCCTCCGCAGGCCTTGAGCTGCGGTTTGAGCCGTTGTAATTTTGTCTTGGACTGCGGCTTGTCCCTGCGGAATTCCGGTTCACCCCGGCTGCGCTGCGGTTTGTCCCTGCAGAATTCCGGTTTGCCCCGGCTGATCCCCGGCTTACGCCCTCGTGTGAAGATTTCTGCGAAATGTCCGGGCGGGAAGGCTGCCGCGAGACGTCGCTTCGTGAAGATTTCTGCGGGCCGCTTACACCGGACGGCTGATTAAAGCTTTCAAAAAATGCGTCGTCCGAAAGATCTGTATAGCGGATCGGTCTGTTGTTATTTCGTGCGGATTTACCGATTACAGTCGTTTCGGCAAACCTGCTGTCCTGTGCGGGCTTTCGGCTGTAGGAGGTGGTTTGGCTGTTCGTGTTCATACGGTCCTGTGAAGTCTTCCGGCCGCCTGGTTTCATGCGGCTGCGAGCAGTCCGCGGATTGCCGGCCCCCGCGCGGCCTTGGACAGAATTCTGACTGTATGCGGATTTGCGGCCTTTACGCTTCACATCCGATGAATCAGGCACTGAACGGAAAATCTCGTCAGGGTCGCCGGTTCCTCCGCCTTCAAGCTCCTGCTCGAATTCTCCCTTCTTATCCAGCCGTATCGCAAAGCTCGCATTCTGCCGGGTATCCGCGGCCTTGAGAAATGCCAGCAGCCCCCACGACGCCAGCATACTGGTGCCTCCTGATGATACGAACGGAAATGTAACGCCGGTGAGCGGCAGCAGATCGACAGAGCCGAACACGTTCAGTATAGCCTGGAAAATAAACATCGATGTCGCAGCGCATGCCGCGATGCTGTAATATGTGGATCTGCCGGCGATTATGGCTCTTACCGCAAAAACGCCGAGCGTTATTATGCAGAGGACGGTGAGTATAGCAATTATCAGTCCCCACTCTTCACTTAGAAGTCCGAATACAAGGTCTGTGCTTGCTGCGGCGACATCACTGAGATTTCCTTCTCCGGCACCGAGTCCGGGCAGTCCGCCGCTGGCCGCAGCCGTCATTGTCTGCACCTGCTGAAAACCGCCGCCGGTCGGGTCGTCCCAGACGTGTCCCCATGTATCAAAGCGTGCGCCTATATATGGCTTGAACCTGAGCACCATCAGTCCCATCAGACCGGCTGCTCCGAGTATCAGTATCAGCTTAGAAAAGTCACCGCTTCGAAGGAAGGAGATGACAAGGAATGTTACGAAAAATATCATTGCGGTACCGAAGTCGCCCATTATAGCGAGACAGCCCAGGCAGAATACCGAAAATGCCATGAAAAGCGTCAGATTTTTTTTCTGCTGGAGTTCATCGAGCGTTGCGGCGCCGACATATACGAATACAATCTTTACAAGCTCCGACGGCTGAAATGAAAATCCGCCGATCTGCACCCAGTTCTGGGCCCCGTTTTTGACGGTTCCCAGCAGCAGGTTGATCAGCAGCAGGACTACGCTTATTCCCATGAGAATATGAGTAATCTTCTTAGCCCTGTTTAAATCGCGCAGGAACCAGCACAGTCCGAAGAAGAGACCCAGCCCCAGCGCGACGCAGATTGACTGCTTGAACACCGAGCCGGGATATGCCGATGCGGTAACAGCAAGACTCAGCGTGGAGAGGAAAAACGCGATGATTTCCATCTCGAAGCCGACACGCTTCAGCGTACGCATGAATATCACATAAAACCACATGAGCCCGCACAGCAGGAAAAACGCAACGGGCAGATTTGCAGGGAAATTATCCCCCAGCGACACCTTGAACTGCGCTATTGTCAGCATCTGGAATATTGTCAGCGCAACAAGCGACGGCCATGGTGAAACGGGGTGCGTCTTCTGCTTTCGTTTTTCGATGTTGGCCATGCGTTCCTGAAGGCTTACGGGATAGAGGGTGAACTGTGAACCTCCGATGCTGAGTATATCACCGGCTTTAAGGACAGTCGGCTCCGTGACCGGGCGCCCGTTGATTCTCGATCCGTTTTTGGACTCCAGGTCGTTGTATTTCCACACGCCGGCAGAGTCTCTTATCAGAGTTGCGTGGCTCCTGGAAACACTGTTGAGGTTCAGGATGATATCGCATCCACGGCCTCTTCCAATCAGATTTTCCCAGTGTGTCAGCGGGACGCTTGTTCCGTCCGGGCATCCGAGATAAGCCCATATTTCGGACGGGTTGCGTGCCTGCAGCAGAGAACGAATCTGCCGCAGCAGTATGAATATCGCCAGAATGAGAAAAATCCAGCGGACAGCTGTTGTGAAATATATGCCGGCCATCTGGGCCGCGGTGTTAAGGAGTTCCATGTGTTTTTCCTCTCATTGTCAATCTGTAATGAACTGCCGCACAGTGGATATGTTCTCTGCAGGAATGCGCGCGTTTTTATGCAAAGGGCACACAGCGGCAATCCGCAGCAGTATCCGCGAATCCGCAGCAGTCTGTATGAATCCGCAGCGGCTGAACGCATGAATGTATAACCCCGGGTATTCCGGAATGCGCTGCAGCCGATACATCCTTACATTATAATAAAGGATTTTGTCGGTGATGTGAAGTCCGTAAGCCAAAGAAAAAACCCCCGGAGGAGCTGCAGGAGTGTGAGCGGCTTTTCCGGAGGTCATTTCCTTAAGAAATGTTGTAAATATATTAATATTGTGTAATTTTTTCAGTATATGTTCTGCCTTTTATTTGTAATGCAGCAGTCTGTGTGCGTTGTGGCCTGCAAGCATTGCGCCCTCTCTGTAAAGACCCTCAACAATAGGGTTGCCCTGTGACGTACGTACGTTGGACATCTTGTCGGCCTTGTATATGCCCTCGGATCTTTCTTCTCTGGCTCTGCCGATAACGAACGGCTGTCCGGCACCTGCGATGCATCCGCCCTGACATGCCATTACCTCCACAAAGTCATAATGTGCTTCGCCATTCTGGATAGCCTGAATCAGGTTCTCGGCATTTCGCAGGCCGTGCACGATAGCGATTGAAAGGTAGAACTGTTCGCCGTCCTCGGAAGGTTCACCGTACGGCAGCTTTACTTCTTTCACGCCCTCGAGTCCTCTCACGCCTGTGAAAGCGATTTCGTCGAGAACAGATCTGTCCTGCGGTTCAAGCACTCGTCTGATAACGGCTTCAGTCACGCCGCCGGTAACTCCGAAGATAATTCCGGCACCGCTGGCGATACCAAACGGCATGTCGACAGCTTCAGGTTCGAGATCCTCAAAGTTCAGTCCGGATTCGATAATCATGGAAGCCAGCTCCTGTGTTGTAATGGAAAGGTCCACAGCACGTTCTCCGTCAATGAGCATGTCTTCTCTGCCGACCTCATACTTCTTAGCGGTACAAGGCATGATAGCGATATTCTTTACGACCTTTGCTTTTTTTGATCCTTTATTTCCGGCAGCCTGCAGTTTAACTCTTTCTTTGAGAACTGCGCCGAACATTTCCATCGGCGATTTGCAGCTGGAAATATTGTCGAGCAGCTCAGGGTGTCGTGTCTCTGCGTATTTTACCCATGCAGGGCAGCACGATGTGAAAAGCGGCAGGCTTCCGCCGCTCTGGAGTCTCTGCAGGAATTCATTGGATTCTTCTATTACAGTGAGGTCGGCACTTGTGGCAGTGTCGTAAATCTCGTTAAATCCGAGCTTTCTGAGTGCGGCAACGAGTTTTCCCATTACGTTTGTTCCGTGAGGGAAATTGAATTCGTCGCCCAGAGCAACTCTTACTGCCGGGGCTACCTGTGCCTGAACTATGATGTTGTCATCGTTAAGCATTTCCCAGAGCTCCTGAACATTGCTTCGTACAGTTACTGCTGCCGTAGGGCAGACTGCGGCGCACTGTCCGCAGTTGACGCAGTCTGTCTCGGCAAGAGGCATGTCAAATGCAGGGCCGACTTCCATTCTCGAACCTCGGTTAATGAAGTCAATGGCACCTACATTCTGAATTTCATCGCATACTCGGATGCAGTCGCCGCACAGTATGCACTTGTCAGGGTGTCTGATTATAGCAGGGGACGACAGGTCTTTGGTGCCGTCCAGGCTGTATGTTTCAAATCTGACGGTGTCAACTCCGAAACGCTGAGCAAGGTGAAGAAGTCCGCAGTCACGTCTCTTTTCGCATGTCACGCAGTCTCTGTTGTGGTCTGCCAGCATGAGCTCGAGAATCATTTTTCTGTATTCTCTGATTCTCGGTGTATTTGTTCTGATGTCCATTCCGGCTTTAGGCGGAGTGGAGCATGAAGCGATAATGTTTCCTTTTTTATCCTCGACTATGCACATTCTGCATGCGCCGAATGTTGAAAGCTGTGAATGATAGCACAGCGTAGGCACTTCAAAACCGGCTTTGCGGATAAGGTCCAGAAGGTTTTTTTCGCCTTCGATAGGAACGGGCCTTCCGTTTACGGTCATAGTTTTCTTTGAATTAATCGTACTCATCTTTAGCCCTCCTTAATGGCGTTGAACTTGCATTTTTCCATACATGCACCGCACTTGATGCATTTTGCCGGATCGATCTCGAACGGTTCCTTGACCTTTCCGGAGATAGCGCTGACCGGACATACTCTTGAGCAGAGTGAGCAGCCCTTGCACAGATTCTTGTCGATATAAATCGTCTTCAGTGCCTGGCAGTTGCCGGTTCTGCATTTTTTGTCCACGATGTGTTCGATATATTCGTCTCTGAAATATTGAAGTGTTGATTTTACAGGGTTTGCGGCTGTTTTGCCCAGACCGCACAGTGCTGTTGAGGTAACTGTGTCAGCCAGCTGTTCCAGTGTGTTCAGGTCGGAAAGCTCGCCGTTTCCTGCGACGATTTTCTCGAGAATATCGAGCATTCGTCTTGTACCTTCACGGCAAGGCACGCATTTACCGCATGATTCGTTCTGGGTGAAGTTCATGAAAAATCGTGCAACCTCTACCATGCATGTATCCTCATCCATAACAACGAGTCCGCCTGATCCGATCATGGCGCCTGCTTTTTTCAGGCTGTCAAAATCGAGCGGAAGGTCGAGGTGTTCCTCTGTCAGGCAGCCGCCCGATGGTCCGCCGATCTGAACCGCCTTGAATTTCTTGCCGCCTCTGATGCCGCCGCCGATGTCATAGATGACCTGTCTGAGAGTGGTTCCCATAGGTACTTCAATAAGACCGGTGTTGACAATGTTGCCGGTGAGTGCGAACGCTTTTGTCCCCGGGCTCTTCTCAGGACCGATTGATTTGTACCATTCTGCGCCCTTTTCGATAATGATAGGAACGTTTGCAAATGTTTCAACGTTGTTGAGGAGTGTAGGCTTGCCGAAAAGTCCGTGCTCAACAGTACGCGGAGGTTTTACACGCGGCATACCTCGGTTTCCCTCGATTGATGTTGTCAGAGCGCTTCCTTCTCCGCATACGAATGCGCCGGCGCCCTTTACGATATGAAGATCGAAGCAGAAGTCTGTTCCCAGGATGTTATCGCCCAGAAGTCCGATTTCTCTTGCCTGCTTTATAGCTGTGTCGAGTCGCTGTACTGCGAGCGGATACTCAGCTCTTACATATATATATCCTTCCTTTGCGCCTGATGCAAAGCCTGCAATCATCATACCCTCGAGCATTTTGTGCGGGTCGCCCTCCATGATGCTTCTGTCCATGAATGCACCCGGGTCACCCTCGTCACCGTTGCAGACAACGTATTTTTCAGCTGTTTTCTGGTTCTTTACCTGCGACCATTTTCTGCCGGCCGGGAATCCTGCGCCGCCTCGGCCTCTCAGGTTTGAATCAGTGATGATTTTAACGGTTTCGTCCGGAGTCAGCTCGAACATTACCTTTTCGAGTGAGGAATAGCCGCCGTATGCGATGTATTCCATGATGGATTCAGCATCTATCTGACCGCAGTCCTCAAGAACGATTCTTGTCTGATGCTTGTAAAACGGTATTTCTTCCTGTTCCGGATATTTGATTCCGTCGCGGCTGTAGATGAGGCGTTCGACAACATCGTCACCGACTATGGATTTTTCTACGATTTCTCTGCAGTCCTCGAGCTTGACCTTAAGATAGAAGAGCTGTGAAGGCTCGATTCTGAGCACAGGTCCCATTTCGCAGAAACCGTGGCATCCGCTTCTTTTGAGCCCTATGCTGCTCTGACAGGCATCTTCCTCGAGTGAAACCTCGCAGTTGAGTCCTGCTTCTTCGATAAGTTTTTTTATTTCGTCGTAAATCGCCATCGATCCGCCGGCAACGCAGCCTGTACCGCCGCATACATAGATTTTCTTTTTCTGTGTATCTATGTGCTTCAGGAATTCCTTTCTGTAGGCGTCCAGATGACTTCTGTCTGTGATTTTCATGCGTTCCTCCTGTTCCTCTTATTCAAGCTCTTTCAGCAGTGCTTCGGCTGCTTCCGGAGTCATAGCGGGATATACCTTATCGTTGACTGTCATTACAGGAGCCAGTCCGCAAGCTCCGAGACATGAAACGGTTTCAACTGTAAAGAGCCCGTCATCTGTGGTTTTCTTAGACTCAGACAGAGACAGTTTGTCTCTGAGGGTGTTCAGAATAGGAATGGATTTTCGCACGTGACATGCTGTTCCGTCACATATTTTGATGACATATTTTCCTTTTGGTTCGAGAGAAAAATTCTCATAGAATGTAGCAACACTGTAGATTTTGGCGATGCTGACATTGATTTTGGACGCAAGATACATGAGAGCATCCTTAGGCAGGTAGCGGTATTCCTCCTGAATGTCCTGTAAAATTGCGACGATAGGTTTGCGATCGCTGTGACGAGCAACGATTTCGTCGATCGTCGAGGTCATTTTTTCGTGATCCATGTTAATGTACCCTTTCTGCAATAATGTGTTTGATTGTGGTTCTGGTTTGATTATAAATCCGGCTGTTATTGTTATGATTTTATGTGTTTTCTCAATAAAACTGAGTAATTGATAATACGATTGTATTTTACTGTATCGATTGAACATTGTCCATAGTTTCACGAGCGAAATTTTATTTTCTTGCGGAAAAATTTTAAACGTTGATACTAATTTGCGGTCTTGAAAAATGAGTTTTTGCAGAGAAATATGAAAATAACATCAAAAAAACGCCGGATTTCGGCATAAAATTCAGAAAAAAGAACAGAAAATGATTTTCGGGAGTGACTTTTTTGCGATTTGAGCCTGCCTGAATCTGAGTTGCTTAACAGGCACTTTCCGGTCAGGCTCAGGTGCGATTCGATGGTTTCACGGGCAGCAATGTGCCCGGTCGTTATCTGGTCTGATTCATCAGCGGTAATGTGCCCGGCCGCAATTTAATCGAATCAATCGGCCGCACTATACCCGGCTGCGATTTGGCCGGATTCACCGGCAGCAATGTACCCGGCCGCAATTCGCCCGGATTCATCGGCGGCATTATTCGGAAGAAACGTTAAGTCTGACAGAAATTTCACCTGAGGTAAGTGTTTCGCGGCTGCCGTCTGTATAAATAACCTCGAGACCGCCGTTGTCGTCGATGTCAAGCACTCTTGCGGGTCTGCCGCCGGCAGCGCCGTCCGGTGATGTGCCGCGGATGCCTGTGAAAACGCGGATATCCTTCCCGATAACCATGCTGCGGCTCCTGTATTCGTGTATGAAACTGCGGGACTCTATGCTCTCGGCGAAATCCAGAGTGCGCGATATTATTTCTGCGGCAAGCTCAGACCGTGAATAGTCGCCGTCTGCAGCGGTTACAGCTCCCGCGACATCGAGAAGCTCATCGGGAAATCCCTCCAGAGAAGTGTTGAGCCCTATACCTATGACGAGTGATTCGATATGTCCGGTTTCAAAGTCAGTGATGCCCTCGGTCAGAATGCCGCATACCTTCTTTCCGTCAAGATAAACATCATTTACCCATTTTATCATGGCGTGTCTGCCGCATACCTTTTCTATGGCCTCAGCCACGGCAACAGACGCCGCAGCGGTAACAAGAACCGATTTGCTGAGGTCGAAGGTCGGTTTTATGATAATGCTGAGATAAATACCCTCGCGGGGAGAGAAAAAATTCCTGCCGAGCCTTCCTCTGCCGGCAGTCTGCTGCATGGCAATGACTGTTGTGCCGTGCGGCGCGTTTTCTAAGGCGAGCTGCTTGGCACGGATGTTGGTCGAGTCCAGTTTATCGTAAATATGCAGAGCGTTATTTCTGTATCCGGTGTAAAGATGCGCACGGAGGTTCTCTTCAGTGATTGTGTTGTCCTCATGAATAAGCCTGTACCCGCGGTTTGTCACGGCTTTTATGACATAACCCTCCTCACGCAGGGCGCGGATAGCTTTCCATACGGCTGTGCGCGATACGCCGAGCTTCTCGGAAAGCGTTTCACCCGAAATATAGTTTTCGCCGCTGTTTTGCAGTGCGTTTAAGACTTGATCTTTAGTTGACATAATTCTCTCCTTGATGGTTGCTGAGTAAACAGGCTGC
>CAVECM010000027.1:0-25922 GCA_963614095.1 Bacteroidaceae bacterium | reverse complement strand
TGTAAGGATTGTCATTTCCGGAATAACTGCCGTTTCCGTATGGACTGCTGTTTCCGAACGAATCGCCGGAGCTGTACGAGTTATTGTTCGCATATGAGCTGTCACCGTATGAACTGCCGGCACTGCTGTTTTTTCTGAATTTTTCGCGTGGATCTGTAAAAAGCCCGCTGCCTGCAGTTTCATGTGAACCGGAATCGGGAGCGCTGTTATTATTCGGCATACCGTAAGCCGTTCCGCTGTTCGCCGAATCATAAGCTGCTCCGGCATTTGTTCCGGAGTAAACTGCTCTGCTGTCCGGTGCAGCATGAGAAGTCTCCTCTGCCGGTGAATCAGAATCTCTCAGTACAAAATTAGGCACGTAATCTGAATTATCTTTTCTGTATTCATCCATATATATCACCTCATTTGAAAATGCCTGCGGCCGATGTCCGTATTCACTCCGGCAGTCAGAGCTGCTTCCGGCTGTGCAGCCCGGTCTGCAGTTCTTCAGCTGTTAAGGAATCCTCCGCCTGCAAGGTTGTTTATTGCTTGACTTTAATATACAAATTCAATATGTGATTTAGGTGTTGAAAATATGTGATTATATCTAGAAAAAATTAAACATTTTCAACATAATTATGGTAGAATTAAAAACGTACAGCAGCCTGCAGAAATCCTGCAGCATGAATCCCGATGCCGCGCCGGCACACGGTCGGCACAGATACAGCGGAAATATGCGCAGCAGCGGGCAGTCATCTTGCATAATAAAATCGGCTGACTGAATTCTCATGCCGATTTATTTTAGGATAAGACGGAAATCCGAAACACTGTATTCAGGCTGAAAGCGCGGTAAAACCAATCCGGTGCTTATGCGGCGGCGGTCTGAAACAGCTGCTGCGGGCCGGGAAAAGCGGATGAATATAAAACAAGGAGATGGGAATAATGAGTAAAGCTTTGATAGCAATAGACAAGAGCGGATCTTACAGAGTATATATAACAATAACGACAGACCTGGTTCAGCAGGCAGCGGACATACATGACACGACTCCTCTGGCATCGGCCGGACTGGGGAGAGTGCTGACCGCAGCCGGTCTGATGGGCATCATGCTCAAAAACGACGATGAAAAGCTGACGGTGAATTTCAAGGGAGACGGGCCCGCCAGACAGATACTGGCAACGGCATACGGCGACGGAAGAGTCAAGGGGTACATAGCCAATCCATATGTGGATCTTCCGCTGAAGCCGAACGGCAAGCTGGATGTGGGCGGTTCTCTTGGTGTCGGTGAGCTGACGGTAATAAAAGACCTCGGCCTTAAGGATCCGTACATCGGGACAATAGCTCTTGTGAGCGGCGAAATCGCGGACGATCTGACGGCGTACTTTTACATATCCGAACAGCAGAACTCGTCAGTTGCCCTCGGCGTGAAAGTCGAACGCGACCTTTCCATCGGAGCAGCGGGGGGCATGGTGATACAGATGCTGCCGGACGCAGAGGAGGGCTCGGTGGATGCACTCGAGGAAATGATCGGCAGGCTTGAGCCGCTGACAACGATAATCAGCAGAGTTTCGGAAAATTCTGCAGGTATGACAGAATCGGGCATGGTGCAGAAGCTCCTGGAGGAGATTTTTTCAGGAATGCCGGACGAATACATGCCGCAGGTTCTGGAAGAAAGAGACATCCGATGGGACTGTGACTGCAGCCGCGAGCGAATGGCAAAGGCGCTGGCAACGATAGGCCGCAGCGACATGCAGGAAATAATCGAGGAAGACGGACACGCAGAGCTGCAGTGCCATTTCTGCCTGAAAAAATACGACTTCAGCAGAGAGGAACTCACAGAAATACTGCAGCACATGTAAATCCTGCATTTTACATGAAGCCGGCATTATATGCAGAGACAGCAGGGAAACCGAAGAATGCATTCTGCCGGGTGCAGTGCGGTGCTGTCATGCAAACAACACATCGCAGATATATCATAGATGGGAACAAGAGATCGGAGATGAATGAAATGAAGGATATAATGATAAAGATCAAGGGCAGTCAGGCCACTGACGAATCCGGAGAGGACACCCTGGAATTTGTCACCGAGGCGAAGCTTTACAAGAGGGGCGAGGCTCTTTATGTGATTTATGAGGAAAGCGAGCTTTCGGGGATACCGGGATGCAAGACGCGTCTCAAGCTCAAGAACAATGAGGTTCAGATGAAAAGATTCGGAAAGGGCGCAGGCTCCGGCAGTGAAATCAGGTTTGAGAAGGGCAAGCGGTATACCGGATATTACCATACGCCGTTCGGACCGATAGAGATAGAGGTACTGACAAACCGCCTTGAAAATACATTGTCCGAGCACGGTGACGGACAGCTGGATATAGATTACAGCATTAGTCTCAAGGGTCTGATGGAGGGACGCAACAGACTGAGCATCACTATGATGCAGCAGTATACGGGAGCAGCCGGCAGATGTACTGCAGACATGCCCGAAAATTCCGGAATACAATGAAAAGCCGAAGTGCTCTGAAAAGCCGGAATGCCGAAAAAACACCGCTCCGGCAGATGTCAGAATACCCGCAGGAATCAGGAGGAACAGAATCATGATGAGCAAAAAAACCATAATGGTGATTTCAGCATTGATAATAATAACAATGGTAGTAACGACAGTAACATGTGCGATAGCATATCTTTAATAAACAATTACAGGCCCGGCGCCTCGCAGGATACAGCGCAGCGGGGAAGCGGACCGCAGAATTTACAACAGGAGGAAAAGATGAGACAAATAGGTTTCAGCGCAGAAAAGTATATTGAAGAACAATCCAAGTATATATTGCAGAGGATAGAGGACGGAGAAGGCAAGAGGCTGTATCTGGAATTCGGCGGCAAGCTTGTTCAGGATAAGCACGCGATGAGAGTGCTTCCGGGATTTGATGAAAACGCAAAGATCAAGCTGCTTCAGAGGATGAAGGATCAGGCGGAGATTATCATCTGCATTTACTCGGGGGATATCACTACCAGCAAGACAAGGCAGGACTTCGGTATTACTTACGATCTGGAGGTGCTGAGACTTATAGACGTCTTCAGAAAATACGACCTTGAGATAAACAGTGTCGTTGTAACAAGATACGAGGACGCATCGCCGGCTGTCGACAAATTCATCAACAAGCTGGAAAGACGCGGAATCAAGACCTATAAGCACCGCTTTACAAAGGGCTATCCTACAGACGTTGATACTATCGTCAGCGATGAAGGATACGGTGCAAACCCTTACATAGAAGTAACAAGACCGCTGGCAGTGGTAACCGGTCCGGGAGGCGGCAGCGGAAAGCTCGCCACATGCCTTTCGCAGCTTTACCACGAATACAGAAGAGGCCAGAAGGTCAGATATGCGAAGTTCGAAACATTCCCTATCTGGAATCTGCCGCTCAAGCATCCGGTAAACATAGCGTATGAAGCCTCGACAGCAGACCTCAGAGATGTGAACATGATTGACTCATTCCATCTTGAAGCATATGGAGAGAAGGCAGTCAACTACAACCGCGACCTGGAGGTTTTCCCTGTCGTTAAAAGAATCATCGAGAAGATTACAGGCGAGGAGTCCGAGTACAAATCGCCTACGGATATGGGCGTAAACAGAGCAGGCTTCGGCATTACAGACGATGATGTTGTCAGAGAGGCCGCATGTCAGGAAATAATCAGACGATATCTGATTGCGCTCTGCGACTACAAAAAAGGAAAAATCGACAATGAGACGCTCGAGAGGGTCAAGCTGCTGATGGATGAGGTTTCTCTCACTCCGGAGGACAGAAGTGTCGTTATTCCGGCGAGAGAATATGCTGAGAAGAAGAAGGACTGCGACGAGCGATATGCGAATGTTGTTGTGATGGCAATGGAAATGGACGACGGCACGATTATCACAGGACGAAGCTCGCGAAGAATGGTTGCGGCTGCAGCGGCGATACTTAATTCCGTGAAATATCTCAGCGGGATGTCGGATGAGATTCATCTTATTTCGCCGAATATTCTCAAGAGCATACAGGAGCTCAAGACAAACGTCCTGATGTCCGAAAAGTCCAGCCTCAACTGCGAGGAGATTCTCACGGCGCTCACGATTTCGGCAGCGACGAATCCGTCAGCTGAAGCGGCTCTTGCAAAGCTCAGTGATCTGAGGGGCTGCAGGGCTCACTGTACAGCGATTCTCAGCGACAAGGACGAGAACACGCTGAAGGCTCTGGGAATAGACGTTACCAGTGATCCGGAATATATCACAAACAATCTTTATTACGGTTAAAATCAGTTACAGGCAGAATTAATGGGACGGGGCGGCTCGGCGAGGGCTGCGGCCGTCCTGTATTTGAGTGAGCGGAAATGTCCGGCAGGGCGAGCAGATCAGGCGGCCGGATAATATCGGGCTATTATTTAATTCGGGCGGATAAATTCCGTTCTTGAAGTGAGCTGATCAGCGCCGGCGCGTGTCTGCAGGGGGATTGGAATATGGGAAACACAATAGGAGAACAGTAAATGTACGGAAAATATATAGTACTTTTTGCCATTCTGTTCACGGGATGGTTTTTACGAAAAATCAATTTCATAGATGACAAGATGAATCACAGCATCAACAAGCTTATAGTGTATTTTGCATATCCTTGTCTGATAGTCCATAACATAGGAACCATGGAGGCCTCAGGCGAGATGCTGATATCATTTATCTATGCATTTGTGCTGAGTCTGGCGGCGTTTTATGTCTACGGGCTGGTGAGCTGGCTTTATGCAAAGGCGCGCAGGTTCCCGAGGGAGGAGTCGAATATTCTGGAATTCGCAATGGCATCGCCGAATGACGGTTTCATGGGCTTTCCGGTTGCGCTGATTTTTTTCGGAAACAAGGGACTGCTGCTGATGCTGGCACACAATGCGGCTATGAATCTTTTTGTATTCACATTTGGAATAAAGCTTCTCAAGAGAAATCAGGAGGGAAGAAGAAAGGCAACCCCGGGAAGGGTTTTCAAGGCTGTGCTGAAGCTGCTTGTCAATCCGAATATCCTGGCGCTTTTCATCGGGTTTGCAATCAGCCTCAGCGGTATCAGCATACCTGATCCTGTGGATGAATATCTGCTGTATATAGGTAATATTTCTACTCCGATGGCGATGATTTTCATCGGATCGAGTCTGGTGAACTTCAGGCTCCTGGATATAATCAGAAGCCTTACAGTCATTGAGGCCAGTATAATGAAGCTCGTGTGGCTGCCGATTCTGACAGGCCTTATGATGTATTTTCTGCCTGTGCCGGCACTGGTAAAATCAATTGTAGTGCTGGGAGAGTGCTTCCCGACAGCGGCAACGGTTTCGATGCTGTCAGAGCAGGAGGGGCTGGATCCGGGACCCGCCAGCAAGGTGCTGTTCCTGAGTACAGTGGCATCGATTGTTACAGTACCGGCAGCGATAAATCTTATCAATATGATTTTCGTGTGATGCTTAAAGCCGCCGAAATCAGGACATTGGTATCGATTAAAACTCTCATGTGTTTTCGTCCTCGCTGCGTAATTCTCTGACAAGTTCAATAACATCATTTTCAGAATTCAGGCCGGCGGCAGATTCGTTCTCAAGAAGAAAGGCAATTCTCTCTGAAACAATGAGTTTTGATATTACAGAGAGGCCTTCATATTTGCTGATAAGTTCCGCCATGGCTCTGTTTTCGCTCTGCAGATATATTCTGTTCATCAGCCCTGCCGAAAGATCCTGTTCCACGAGGCACTCCGCAGGTATCTCGTAAAATGAAGCCAGAGCGTTTATGCAGAGCAGGTCAGGAACTTTTGTACCCTTTTCAAAACCGGAGTACGCTGTACGGGATATGCAGAGTGCAGCTGTCAGTTTATCCTGGCTGATGTGCCTGGCTGTACGCAGCAGTTTCAGATTCCGTGCAAGAAATGCTGCGGCATATGTATTGTCAGTATTCGTCATAAGAATATCCTTTCCTTCTGTTAAAAATCATATCTTTAAAATACCTGCCGGCCCGCACACAGTTAACAGACCGGCTGCCGATCAATTTTCCGGCGCGGGTCATCGACAAAACTTTCGCGCAGAAACTCGCTTCAAGGCGAATGTGGGAATACATGAAATGCGGACTCCATCGCGGCCAGTCCGGTCACCTTATCAGATATGTATTCTTTCGCGGTTTCCGAAAGCCGCAGATAGTTTACTGCAAAGGTGCAGCTGTCCATTTCACCGTGGTCTGTTTTCAGAAGAAACAGCACATGCTTTGAAATGTCGAACAAGAGCAGATGCTCGAGGGTGATTTCAAAAGTATCCGCTATTTTCTGCGCGGTCGCAAGATCGGGCAGGCGGCTGCCGTTTTCAAAGCAGGCGTAGCACGAACGCGAGATGCAAAGCCGCGCTGCTGCGTCTTCCTGGCTGATCCCCTTGAGATGGCGAAGCAGGCGGAGGTTTTCTGCTATGTGCTGCTGCGCCGCGCAGCCGTCCTGCGGGGCAGTGTTGTTTACGGGTGTGTCTGTACTGCTGCTGAGTACGTTTGCCCCGCTGCCGGGCGAATTTGTCCTGAGTTCACTGCGCTGCATAACCGTCCCGACGCTGCCGGGAAAAATCATTTTGATGTTATTGTTCTGCATGATAGTTTTCTCCTTCTCAGATTCCATTTGAGTTCTCACATAAAACCACTTTAATTTTCCGGCATAAAGCCGTCCGGAAGCACTTTTAAAACCCGAATAAAAAACACACGCTGATAATGATAAAAATTATCGATAAAACGGGATATAAATAAAGAGTCATTTCGGTTTCCGAAAGTTGCAGAAATAAGAGGAAAAAATTCGGACAATTCAAGAAAAAAGCACGAAAGCGCGAAAATAAGTGCTGTTTTACATAAATAAGCACAGTACCGTATGAAAACACACCCGCAAAGTTTATATAAAAACGCCTGAGAGTTGCAACAAAGAGTATATGCTTCACGTTAAACTGAGAGTAGAAAAAACTACATCTGTGAGGGGGTATACAAAGTGAAATTGAGAAAAGTGAATCAAAGGGAAATGGGACACCGGCTTAAAGTCAGGAGAGAGGCAATGGCATTGTCAAGGAAGGATTTAAGCAAGGCACTTTCGTTAACGGTTCAATATATTGGGGATGTGGAAAACGGCAGTAAAGGTATGTCTGTGGAAACATTGTATAAAATGGCACAGGTACTGGAGCTGAGTGTGGATTACATATTTGACGGCGAGGGACCGGATTTGTCTGATGATGATAAAAAGCAGCGCCTGAAGGAAAACATCATCGCCTCGCTCAGTGTGTGTTCGCTGCGGCAGCTTTATCGGATAGAGCAGATAACGAGGCTTTTCGTGGAAGGCATGGTCGATGACGAATGACGCATCTGACATTGTGAACACGGAGGCTGAATTCTTTATGAAGTCCGGCGATATGGATAATGAATTTTTTAACGATGATCTGCAGTACAGACTGTGTGATGAATATCCGTTTATAATGTATCTGCTGAAGCTGGCCCGGGTGGAGAACGATGACCTGGAGGACCTGGCAGGCGAAATATTTCTGGAAGCATACAGAAATATTGCAAAGCTGCGGAGCGAGGACAGGCTGAGGGCGTGGCTTTACACAATAACTCGGAATCGGGTGAACAGATATTACAGGCAGAGGAAAAGGCGCGGCGAGGTGTCGAATATACGCATGAATGAAGCGGGAGAGGAGAATATATTTGACCGGATTGTCGATGAAAAGACAGTAGAACAGCTTTTTCAGGATGAAGAGCGCAGCAGCTTCGTAAGAGGGATTCTGGGAGCTCTTGAGGAAAGAGAACGGACGGTTATAATGATGAGGTTCTGGGGGGACTGTCATTATGCCGAGATTGCCGGGCTTATGGGGCTGAATGTCAACAGTGTGAAGAGCATTTACAGGCGGGCACTGATGAAGCTCAGGAAAAAGTACCGGGATGTTCTGGCAGAGTACCTGGACAGCGAGTAAAAGCCGCGGGCGCTCCGGCAGAGTACCCGGACAGCGAGCAGAAGCTGTGGGCGCACAGGCAGAGTGCTCTGACAGCGCATGAAAATATCGTTTATCTTTTGTTAAAGCAGCTGAGCGGCATATAAAACACGCAGCTATCCTTAAAGAATACATGAATGATGAATAAAAACACCCGTCTGAATAACCCTTCAAAGCATATATCGGCGTGCAATTATTTTCCATCTGAGGCTGATTTTAACACAAGAATGCTAAAAAATTAACAAATAACATTAAAAACGGAGAAATATTTTAAAAAAAGCATTTAAAACTGCAGGTAAATCGTTTACAATATAGACCATACAGATCATTTATAAGGAGGAATTTTATTATGAAAACAGTTGGTGTACTGGGAACAGGTACAATGGGTGCAGGCATAATTCAGGTTCTCGCTCAGAACGGTTACAATGTAGTTCTCAGAGCAAGAAGACAGACTTCAGTTGACAAAGGTATCGCTACAGTAGAAAAGAACCTTGACAAGCTGATCAAGAAAGAAAAAATCACAGAGGCAGACAAGGCAGATATAATGAGCAGAGTTAACGGCTCAACAGATATCGCTATCGTTAAGGACGCTGACCTCATCATCGAAGCAGCAACAGAAAACATGGAAGCAAAGAAAGCTCTCTTCCAGGAACTTGACGAGCTCTGCAAGCCTGAGGCTATTATCGCTACAAACACTTCAGCTCTTTCGATCACTGAAATCGCTGCAGCAACTAACAGACCTGATAAAATCATAGGAATGCACTTCTTCAATCCGGTTCCTGCTATGAAGCTGGTAGAGATTGTTAAGGGATTAACAACTTCAGAAGAGACAAGAGCTACAATCATCGAGCTTACTGAGAAACTCGGAAAGACTCCTGTAGATGTTGCAGAAGCTCCGGGATTCGTTGTAAACAGAATCCTCATCCCGATGATTAACGAAGCTATCGGCATCTATGCTGACGGAGTTGCTGATGTTGAAGGTATCGATACAGCAATGAAGCTCGGCGCTAACCATCCGATGGGACCTCTCGCATTAGGCGACCTGGTAGGACTGGACGTTTGCCTGGCTATCATGGAAACTCTCTACAATGAGTTCGGCGATACTAAGTACAGACCTCATCCGCTCCTCAGAAAGATGGTAAGAGCAAACAAGCTGGGAAGAAAGACAGGAGAAGGCTTCTACGATTACAGCAAATAAGAATATTTACAAGCATTAAAGTAAATAAAACCCGTACAGAACAATTCTGCAGACTCGCGGTCAGCCGCGAGTCTGTGTTTTTTTGCAAAACAATTCGAGGTGATATTGTATGAGTAAAAAAATAAGTGTATAGTATAATAGTAATTTTGAATTGAGATCTTGATACCAATCAGATTTGATTTATATTCTTTTTATTATTCAGCAGAAAAATTTCAACTGCATACTTTACTATACTAAGACAGAAAGGGTTCACTTTTATGTGGAAAACTATGGACGAGGCGGCACTTAAACAGAAAAAAGTAGCCGAACTCAGAGAGATAGCCAAGACCTTTGGCTTGAAGGATTACCAGAAAATGAGAAAAGCAGAGCTTGTTCAGGCTCTCATGAAAGACGAGGATAAACCGGCAGAAAAAGCTGAAGCGCCGGAAAAAGCACAGCCGGGCGGTGCAGAACCGGATGAAAACCGCACTCAGAGCGGCAGCGGCGACACAGATTCGGATTCAGATAAAAAGCAGGCACAGACAAAAGAAAAGACTGCAAAATCCGAGAAAAACACAAAGAAAGCCGGCGGGAAAACACACACACGAAAAAACACACAGTCTAAAAAGAAATCCGGAAGCAGAAAATCACAATCAGGCGAGGACGAGGCAGACACTGCAGCGGAGTCAGCAAAAGCAGCTGCGGAATTATCAGGTGCCGTCGCAGGCGAGGCAGCAGGATCTGCAGAATCGAATGCGGCCGAATCAGCAGAATCGGATGCAGCAGAATCAGCAAAATCAAATGCAGCCGATACGGCACATTCAGATGAGTCAGCCAAGTCTCACGCAGATGAACATGCGAAATCCAGAGGCGGGCAGCACGGCAGACACAGAGGAAAGCCCGTACCTGACAGAAGCGACCGGTTTGAGGTCGAGGGAGTGCTTGAAATCGCTGACGGTGGATTCGGCTTTCTCAGATTCAATAACTTCCTTACAAGTGAAAAAGATATATATGTGGCCCAGGCACAGATCAGAAGATTCAACCTCAAGACAGGAGACAAAGTAAAGGGCATATGCCGCCATCCGAACGACGGAGATAAATTCGGCGCACTCCTTTACGTAGTAACCGTAAACGGCGACGAACCCGGAGTGGCAATAAAGAGACCGGATTTTGAATCCCTCACCCCGATATTCCCGAACGAACGCTTCAAGCTCGAGGACGGCAGAGACCTTTCGCTGAGACTCATCGACCTGGTCGCACCTATCGGAAAAGGGCAGCGCGGACTTATAGTGGCGCCGCCGAAGGCCGGCAAAACCGTGCTTCTCAAGAAGATGGCCAACAGCATAGAAAAAAACTATCCCGATGTCGAGATGATAGTACTCCTCGTGGACGAAAGACCGGAGGAGGTAACAGACATGAAGCGAAGCCTCAAGGGAAACGGCGAGGTAATATATTCCACATTTGATGAGCTTCCGCAGCATCATGTAAAGGTTGCGGAGATGGTTCTCGCCAGAGCGCAGAGACTCGCAGAGCACGGAAGAGATGTCATTATTCTGATGGACAGCATCACAAGACTGGCCAGGGCGTACAACCTCGTGGTGCCCGCATCCGGAAAGACACTGTCAGGAGGCTTCGACCCGGGCGCTTTACATAAACCGAAAAAGTTTTTCGGAGCCGCAAGAAAGATAGAAGAAGGCGGCAGCATCACGATACTGGCGACGGCGCTTGTTGAGACGGGAAGCCGTATGGACGACCTGATTTTTGAGGAGTTCAAGGGTACAGGAAACATGGAGCTGCACCTTGACAGAAAGCTTTCCGAAAAGAGAATATTCCCGGCAATCAACCTGAATAAATCAGGAACGAGAAGAGAAGACCTGCTGATGGATCAGGAGGAAATGGAAGCAATCTGGTACATGAGAAGAGCACTGGGAAACAGAGACAATCAGGAAGTCACCGAGGCTATACTGGACAATCTGGCACATACGAAGGATAACAAGACATTTATCGATGTTATCAGAAAGATAAAGCTTGAGGGGTAATATGGATTTAAGCAAGATTTTTCTAAAGGATGCGTGTCCGACCAAGATGGGCGGGCAGGCTGTCATGGAAGGAATCATGATGCGCGGCGAGACGAAAACCGCACTCGCGCTCAGACTTCCGGACGGAAGCATCAATGTAAGTACGGAGGATGTGAAAACTCCGGGAAAATGGGCAAAGATGCCGCTGGTGCGCGGCGTGGTGTCATTCGTGTCATCGCTGGTGGTCGGAACGAGACAGCTCATGAAATCAGCTGAGATTCTTGGCGAGGCCGACGAGGAAATGTACGAGGAGACGCGCTTTGAAAAGTGGCTCAACGAAAAATTCGGCAGCAAGGGCGCATGGAATCTGATGCTTTACGCATCGGTGGCGCTGGCAATTGTTTTCACAGTCGGCGTTTTCATAATCCTGCCGACAGGAATCGTGAATCTGATGAAGCACGTGACGCAGAGCATATTCTGGCTGAACTTCACTGAAGGCGTGCTGCGGATAGCGATGTTTATATTATATGTTTGGGCGATATCCCTGATGGGAGAGATAAAGCGGGTTTTTCAGTATCACGGTGCGGAGCACAAGACGATACACTGCTTTGAAAACGGGCTGGATCTGACGCCGGAAAACTGCAGACAGTTCCCGACGCTGCATCCGAGATGCGGGACGAGCTTCCTGATGTTCGTGTTTATAATAGCGTTCGCACTGCATTTTCTGCTGGGATGGCCGAATCTGATTTTCAGAGTCGTTTCGAGGCTGCTCCTGCTGCCGGTGATCGCAGGGCTGTCGTATGAGCTGCTCAGATGGGCCGGCAAAAGCGATAATATTGTGGTCAAGATTCTGAGCATACCGGGGCTGTATCTGCAGAAAATCACGACAAAGGAACCGGATGACAGCCAGCTGGAGGTTGCGATAGCGGCAATAAATGCGGTGCTCATTGCGGAGGGCAAGACGCCGGCGAGCTCGCAGCTGACGGCCGGTGAGGATTCAGAGTCGGAGGATTCATCCAAAGGCGCACCAGCGGGGGCTGATACATTATCCGGCGCCTGGCGCGCAATCGGCAGAGCCCACGGCGGACCTTCATACGGCACGCTGGCAATGTGGCGCCGTGAGTGTCTGGATGAGCGCAATTTTGACATAGGACGCAGGAGCAGGCTCCGCAGACGAAGATTCATGAAGTAAGGAAGGATTGACAATGAAAACTAGAATACTTGTGAAAGAAGGAGAATATCAGCTTTCCAAGGCGTTCTGCATGGATCCGGGAATAGATGCACAGGAGCTTTACTGTTACCTCACGGGGCTCGACAAGGTGGGGCTTTTCATGAAGGCCGAGGAAGAGGCGGACCCGGAGATTGAAGAAAAATACATGGAGCTGATAAAGAAGCGGGCGGAGCGTATCCCGCTGCAGCATATAACAGGGGTTCAGGAATTCATGGGGTACACGTTCAAGGTGAATCCGCATGTGCTGATTCCGCGGCAGGACACGGAGACGCTTGTGACTGAGGCGGCGAAGACAATACAGGACACGCCCCGTGAAAAGCTCTCTTTTCTTGAAAAGCTGAGGGGCGGCAGAGAGTGGGATGTGCTGGATCTGTGCTGCGGGAGCGGTGCTGTGGGCATTTCCATTGCAAAAATCTGCAGCAACGTGAAGGTCACGGCATCTGATATCAGCGAGGAGGCTGTCGCGACGGCCGGAGAAAACGCTGAGAATCTGCGTGTAAAGATGAAGTTTGTCACGGGAGATATGTTCGAACCGGTCAAATGGCGGAAGTTTGACATGATTGTATCCAATCCGCCGTACATAAGGACAAAGATGATAGCGATACTTCAGGAGGAGGTCAAGGATCATGAGCCGCGCAATGCACTTGACGGGGGGCTTGACGGACTGAATTTCTACAGGATTATCGTGGAAGAGGCCGCAGATTATCTCAAGCCCGGGGGCTTTCTGCTGATGGAAATCGGACACGATCAGGGTGAAGACCTGCGGAAGATGCTTAAAGATTCGGGGAAATATACCCCTGCGGAGATAATTAAGGATTTACCGGGGCGCGACCGTGTGGTAAAATGCAAATTGAAATAAAACAGAACATATTTGTTATACAGCGAAACTGAATTTCGTGCTGACGCCAAGGGCTTAACCGAGGAAAAAGGCGATAACTGACAAGAGAACGACAAAAGACGACCAGAAAATGACATAAGAGCTTCGGATTTCTGATGAGTTTCCGGCAAGAGTTTCGTACTTTCGATGGAACTCTGATAAGAGTCGGCACTTTTAACAGGTGCGATTCCGGTTAAATGCATACAGATTCGGAGCATTGAATATCGCACAGTTTTTTTTCCTCCGTGAGCCCCGGGCGGGCTGCGGAGGTTTTTTTGCGGTTAACCGGAGTCCGGCGCCGCCGGCATAAAAGTGGTTAGCCATAGCCCGGCGCCTCCGGCATAAGATCGATTACCCGAGACTCGGCGCCGCCGGCATAAAATCGGGTTTTAAAAAGTTACCAGGATGCATTTGTGTATCTGAAAAATTATACGAGTAAGGAAACAGGAAATGAATATATACGAGCATCTGAATACTGCCGATGGAATCGCCCATCTCCTCGCACTTGAGGATTTTACACCTGTATACGAGCTGGCAGACAGTGTCAGAGCGGAGCATGCGGGAGATACGGTTCATCTGCGGGCAATAATTGAGTTTTCGAATATATGTAAAAGGCAGTGCCGGTACTGCGGACTGAATCGTGAAAACCGCGATCTGCCGAGATTCCGCATGAGCCACAATGAAATAATGGCATCGGCGGCCGAGGCAGTCGATGCAGGCTACCGAACGATTGTGCTGCAGTCGGGTGAAGATGACGGCATGACGCCGGAGGAAATGACTGCGGTAATAAGGGATATAAAAAAGCTGCGGCTGAAGGATCCGTGGGAGCCGGCTGAATCAGGAAGCGGTGCACAGTGCCGCAGTCCGTATGCGCCGGCAGTGACGCTGAGCTGCGGTGAAAAAAGCGAAGAAACATACAGAATGTGGTATGAAGCGGGAGCAGACAGGTATCTGCTGAAGCATGAGACTGCAGATCCGGAGCTTTATGACAGGCTCCATCCGTGCGGGACACTGGATTCGAGGGTGAATTGTCTGAGAACGTTGCAGAAGCTGGGCTACGGGACGGGAAGCGGATTCATGATCGGGCTTCCGGGGCAGACGCTGCTGACTATCGCAGAGGACATACTGCTTCTCAGATCAATACCGTGCACAATGGCAGGCATCGGGCCTTTTATATCGAATCCGAAAACCCCGCTTGCCGGCAGTCCGAACGGAGATCCGGAGCTCGCAAGGCGCGCGGTGGCGGTCACGAGACTGCTGATTCCGGATGCAAATCTGCCGGTGACTACGGCGCTCTCGATACTGTCGGAGGCGGAGGAAAGCGGTCAGGCGCCGGAACACAGAAGATCGGACGACGCAGAGGCACCGCTGACGACGGAAAACCCGTTTTCGTTCGGTGCGAACGTAGTGATGAAAAAGGTGACGCCGGACAAATACAAGGAAGCATATGAGATTTACCCGGCGCAGTTCAAGCCGACCCGCGTCGCAGAGGACAGGAAGGAGCTTGAACGGCAGATAAGACGCTGCGGCAGGATTCCGCGGTAGCCGCGAAGAGTTTTGCATGAAACACTCAGCGGCATGGGAGAATACGCAGAGTTTGATACGGTTCGGGCAATTTAAGGAATATCAGCCATAAACATATTGCAGCAGAAAAAGGAGAGTCAGATGAGTTTGAATGATACACCGAGAGCGAGCAGGCTCCACATCGGTATTTACGGCAGGCGCAATGCAGGCAAGTCGTCGCTGATTAATGCGCTTACGGGGCAGGACATCGCGCTGGTGTCCGATGCACCGGGAACAACGACGGACCCGATATACAAGTCGATGGAGCTTCATCCGGTGGGGCCGGTGGTTTTTATTGATACCGCAGGCTTTGACGATGAAGGAGTTCTCGGAAAACTGCGCGTTGAGCGTACTGCGGGCGTTGTCGATAAGACGGACGTCGGCATAATTGTGATAGACAATGAGGCTCTGGGAAAGGCTGCAGCTGCGGGTTCTCCGGGGGCTTATGGACCGGGCGGGGCTTCGGCTGCCGCTCATGCACCGGCGGCTGTGTCTGTTGATGAGATGCTGGCCGAGGAAAAGCTGTGGGCGGAAAAGCTCACCGAAAGAAATGTGCCGCTGATTTTCGTGCTGAACAAGTGCGACGAGATGCAGGCGTCGGATTCGTCCGCTGCCCGAGTATCAGCAGACACGCAGGCATCAGCCGCCGCTTCGGCATCAGCCGGCGCCTCTGGATCAGCAAACACCTCGGCATCAGCAGGCGCTCATGCACCGGCTGCTGCTGAGCCAGCCGACGCCGCGGCCGATGAGATAGCGAGAGCTGTGGAAGCGCTCGCAGGCAAATGGCCGGTCATAAAAACCAGCGCTTTACACAAAACCGGGATGACTGAACTGCGTAAGGCAATCGAGCAGGCCGTACCGGAAGATTTTCTGAGGGAAAAGATTCTCGGGGACATGGTTGAAGAGGGTGGACTTGTGCTGCTGGTAATGCCGCAGGACATTCAGGCGCCGAAGGGCAGGCTGATACTGCCGCAGGTGCAGACTCTGCGAGAACTTCTGGACAGAAAATGTACGGCAGTCGCGGCAGCAGCGGACGGGTTCGAACGGGCGCTTTCTGCAATGAACCGGGCGCCGGATCTGATAATCACCGATTCGCAGTGCTTCGCGCAGGTGTACGAGAAGAAGCCGGCGGAGAGTGCACTTACATCTTTTTCGGTATTGTTTGCAGCTTACAAGGGCGATATCGGAAAGTTCATCGCAGGCGCATCGATATTAGACGATATGACTGAAAAATCAAGGGTTCTGATAGCTGAGGCATGCACGCATGTGCCGCTCAGTGAGGATATCGGGCGTGTTAAAATCCCGAGGCTGCTGCGAAAAAGAATAGGCAGCGAGCTGGAGGTGGTCAATGTCTGCGGCAATGATTTTCCGGGTACCGAGGAATTGAAGGGGTTCGATCTGATTATTCACTGCGGAGCGTGTATGTTCAACAGAAAACATGTGCTCAGCAGGATTGCGGCGGCTGAAGCGGCGGGAGTGCCGATAACAAATTACGGGGTTGTTCTTGCAAAGCTCACGGGTATTCTCGACAAGATAGAGGTGCCGGGCTGATTCCGGCCGCGCCGTGGAGACTTGACTGTGCCGCCGGGATTTGGCCGTGCCAAGCGGGACACGGCTGGGATAAACGAAGTCAAACGAATGAAATCACACGACCGGGCGGGACGAAAGAAGTCAAATGAACAAGATCACACGGGCAGGAGGAAGAAATCTCTGATGAGCTTGAGCTCCTGCTCTTTTGATGTGATCTTTTCGATGATTTCCTCCTCGCCCCCGTTTTCTGTCAGGAAGGCTCCGGAGCGAATCGCATAAAACCGCCCGTCCCGATGAATCGAGACTTTTGTGGTTTTGTTGATGCGGGAGTCCGGGTGGCAGGCAGCGAAAAATGTCGGCGCGATGAAGTCAAGATCAATCTGCGGCTCTTCGGTGAATCCGAGCTTCCTGCGCCAGCCGAGGTTAGGACGATGCTGCCACATCAGCCAGCCCCAGAAATCATCGCGGACCAGCCTGTATTCGCACTCGCCGTCGTATTGAATGAGGTCAGCTTCAAGCTGCAGCGGTATCCTGTGATGCTCGAAGTTGAACCCGACATCACTCAGAAAAGTGCCGTTCTGCATATGAACGCCGATTATCCGGTGACTGCGCATCTGAACCGGTGCGGTTGACGCGATAATGCGAGCGCTGTAGCTTGTGACGTCGAATCCGAGCGATTCCAGCAGCCAGCTGTAGAGTGTGTTCAGTTCGGAGCAGACCCCTCCGCGGCGGCAGGTGATGATTTTGCGGAAAAGATCGCTGCGGTCGAGCGAAATCGGTTTTCCGGCCATGATGTCAAGATTTTCGAACGGGATGCGGGAAATGTGCTGCGCCTGCAGGTGAGTCAGATATTCGAGATTCAGTTCGGCCGGCCGCACGGCTTCGATTCTCTGCAGATATTCGGCAATCTGCTCCTCGGACATCGGCTTGTTTTTTATCAGATCAAATGACATTTTCGTAACCTCTCTTGTACTGCGGATTTACATATATATTATGAAATTAATTATATCGAAAAAGCTTGTAATTCTCAAGCCTGTGTGGTATGCTGTAAAGGCTGTGAAACTAACAGTAATTATGCAAAGGTGGAAAACCTGAGCAGGAAAGAGGTGATTTAGCATGAAAAAAGGAATCCATCCTGACTACAAGGAATGTAAAGTAACTTGCGCATGCGGTAACACATTTATGACAAAGTCCATCAATGAAGAAATCAGAACGGACATTTGCTCAGCGTGCCATCCATTCTTTACAGGCCAGCAGAAATTCGCTCACAGAGGCGGACGTGTTGAAAAGTTCAAGAACAAGTACAACCTGGCTTAATCGGGAAAACAATGATAACCACCTTTCAAGTGATATGTTTTGTCACCGCCGTGATCGGCGAGCCTGGCATGTCAGTTGGAAGGTGGTTATTTTATATTGACGCAGAGCAGAGGCTTTTGTCCGGATTCTATATTCAGGCGTATACAGCTGAATGCTGCGCCTGCACCTGTGAATGCAGAGGGCGCACAAGCCGGATTCGGGGGGGATGATAAGTGCCGTCACATTCCGCAGCTGACGGATTCTGTGAATATTCATGAGATGAGCGGGCTCTGCGGAGGTTCGTGAAGAACCCGCGAAGAACCTATGAAAACCCGTGAAAACCCATGATTCCCGACATTTACAGCCAATTAAACTATATCAATACTATTGAATCTATGTTATACTTATAAGGTATATAAAAAAGCAAAGAGGGACTAAGATGGAACACAAGATTTGGAACAGAGAGATGGAATGCGCGGACAGAGAAACCAAGAACGCCATTCAGCTCGCTCGATTGAAAAAAACAGTGGAAACTTGCTACAACAAGGTTCCGTTCTACAAAAAGAAGTTCGACGAGATTGGTCTCAGACCGGAGCACATCAAGACGCTGGCGGACATCAGGCACATCCCGTTCACTACAGCGGAAGATCTGAGAAACAACTATCCTTTCGGACTCTTTGCGGTGCCAAAGAGAGACGTAATAAGGATACACGGATCTTCGGGAACCACAGGGAAGCCTAAGATTGTCGGATATACTAAAAATGACCTTGACAACTGGTCAGAGATAATGGCGCGTGTTATCTGTGCGGCAGGCGGAACAGCCGATGACATCGTACAGATCGCATTCGGATACGGGCTCTTTACAGGCGGATTCGGTCTGCATTACGGTATGGAAAAGATCGGAGCAATGGTCGTGCCGCTTTCCAGCGGAAATACGGACAGACAGATAATGATAATGCAGGATTTCCAGAGCACCATACTGATAGCGACGCCGTCGTATGCACTCTATCTTGCAGACGAGATAGAGAAAAGGGGCATCGATAAAGACAGCATCAAGCTGAGACTTGCACTTTTCGGAGGCGAGGGTCATACAGAAGAGATGCGTGCGAAGATCGAGGGACAGCTCGGCATACTGGCGACAGAAAACTACGGGCTTTCGGAAATAGGCGGTCCGGGATATTCCGGTGAATGCTACCTCAAGAAAGGTCTGCACATCGCGGAAGACCAGTATATTTCAGAAATCATTAATCCGGATACGCTGGAGACTCTGCCGATAGGCGATAAGGGAGAGCTTGTCGTCACAACACTGACGAAAGAAGCCTTCCCGATGCTCAGATACAGAACAAGAGACATCACATGGCTCAATGACGAACCGTGCGAATGCGGCAGAACATCCATGAGGATGCACAAGATTCAGGGCAGAACAGACGACATGATGGTAATCAGAGGAGTAAACGTATTCCCTTCACAGATAGAGTCAGTAATAATGTCGATGGACGAAATAGAGCCGTTTTACGAGATTATCGTTACTACAGAGGACCATCTGGACAGAATCGAGGTACGCGTGGAATTCTCTGACGCATCGCTTCTCGACGATTACAATAAGCTTGAACAGCTGCAGGCTAAGATCAGGCACAATATCAAGTCGGTTCTCAATATTGACGCGAGAGTCACACTCGTAACTCCTGGCACACTGCCGAGATTCGAGGGAAAAGGCAAGAGAGTCATAGACAAGAGAACGCATAAATAAAAAGAAAGGCAGACGATACAAATATGGAAAAGAAAATCATGCTGGGCAATGAAGCCTTTGCAAGAGGGGCATATGAAGCAGGCGTAAAGGTCGTTGCATCATATCCCGGAACTCCAAGTACAGAAGTAACAGAAAATCTGGCAAAATATGATGAAGTCCACGTTGAATGGGCACCGAACGAAAAGGTCGGCGTTGAAGTTGCCATGGGCGCTTCCATAGGCGGCGTGAGATCGCTGTCATGCATGAAGCATGTAGGACTCAACGTGGCGGCAGACCCGTTCTTTACAGCTGCATACACAGGCGTTACAGGCGGAGCCGTAGTTCTGGTGGCAGATGACAACGGATGTCACTCCAGCCAGAACGAGCAGGATTCGAGATATTACGGCAGAAGCGCAGGCGTGCCTATGCTTGAGCCGGCAACATCACAGGAGTGCAAGGACTTTATAAAGCAGGCATACGAGATCAGCGAAAAGTATGACACAGTAGTTCTGATCAGATCAAACACTAGACTTTCCCACTCGAGAGGAATCGTTGAGATCGGCGAAAGAACAGAAAGAGAACGAATTCCTTATGTAAAGAATATCCAGAAATATGTTGCGATGCCGGCAATGGCAAAGAAGCTGCATATAGCCCAGGAAAAGAGAATGAACCAGGTTGCGGAAGACTGCAATACCATGGATCTCAACAGAGTGGAGATGGGCGATACATCCATCGGTATTATCACAAGCGGCATCTGCTATCAGTATGTGAAAGAGGCAATGCCTGAGGTGAGCATACTCAAGATGGGCATGATAAACCCTATACCTAAGAAAATGATTACAGACTTTGCCGCAAAGGTTGACAAGCTCTATGTGATAGAAGAAGGAAACCCTTACTTTGAAGAACAGATAAGAGCTATGGGCGTTGAGCTCGCAGGCGGCAAGGATATGTTTACTATACAGGGCGAATACAGCGCCAACATGATCAGAGCAGCATTCGGACTGCCGATTGCAGAAAAGACAGAGGTCACTGATGCTCCGGGAAGACCGCCGCTCCTGTGCGCAGGCTGCCCGCACAGAGGACTTTTCCATGTGCTCAGCAAGCTCAAGAAGACAGTAATGGGAGACATCGGATGCTATACACTCGGTGCACTGCCGCCGACAGCAGCAATAGACGCATGTCTGTGCATGGGTGCATCGATAACGATGGCACACGGATTTGAGCAGGCTGCAGGAAGCAGCAAGGACCTCGTGGCAGTTCTGGGAGATTCGACATTCTTCCATTCAGGCATCACAGGTCTTGTCAACATGAACTACAACGGATCAAAGGGAACTGTCATCATTCTCGACAACAGAATCACAGGAATGACAGGACACCAGGACAATCCTTCAACAGGAAAGAACGCTAAGGGCGAGGACGCTCCGGCAATTGATATCGCAGGAATCTGCAGGGCATGCGGAGTAAAGCACATCACAGAGATCGACCCGTTCAAGGTTAAGGAGCTCGAGGAAATCGTGAAGAGAGAGACAGAAAGAGATGAACTCTCCGTAATCATCACGAAGAGACCTTGCGCGCTTATCGTAAAACAGCCGGATATACCATATCTCGTTACAGACAAGTGCAAGAACTGCAAGATGTGCATGAAGATAGGATGTCCTGCCATAGAAGAAAAAGACGGAAAGCCGTACATTGTACCGGAAAGATGCGTAGGATGCGGTCTGTGTGCCGAGGTCTGTCCTTTCGGCGCTATAGAAATCACAGCAGACGGAAAGGAGACCAGATAGCATGAAAAAGTCAAATATACTGATAGTAGGTGTAGGCGGACAGGGAACACTTCTGGCAAGCGTACTGCTGGGAAATCTGGCGCTGATGAAGGGATATGACGTGAAGCTCTCAGAGGTGCACGGAATGGCACAGAGAGGCGGCAGCGTAGTGACACATGTTAAGGTAAGCGAGGGTACAGTTGCATCACCGCTCATCGAAGAAGGCGACGCAGATGTCATCATCGCTTTTGAAGAGCTTGAAGCTTACAGATGGCTGCCTTATCTTAAGACAGGCGGCACGATGTATGTAAATACTCAGCAGATTATGCCGATGCCTGTTATCATGGGAAAAGCACAGTATCCGGATAATATCATGGATGTGCTGAATGAAAAAGCAGGTACAGTAAAGGCTTTCGATGCGCTCAGCATAGCTGAGGAGTGCGGCAGCGTGAAGGCTGTCAATGTAGTACTCCTGGGGGCTGCATCAAAAGACCTTCCTTTTGATGAAAGTGCATGGATAAAGGTAATCGAGGAAAACGTCAAGCCGAAGTTTATCGAGCTCAACAAGAAAGCCTTTGAAATGGGCAGAAACGCTTAAAGCCGTGGAATTCTTGAAGCCGTGAAATGCCTGAAGCTGCGGTCGCCTGATAAAGTGAGCATTCAAGGCGATTTGCGCTGCACTGAGACTTTTCACTGATTACTGCAATCAGGGCAGAATAAAAGACAAAACGAAAGGAATAGCTGTACAATCAATGATTTGGAACAAGGAAATGGAATGCGCAGACCGTGAGACTATGCGCGCATTACAGCTGAAGAAATTAAAGGAAACGGTCAGATACGAGTACGACAATGTGCCGTATTACAGAGAAAAAATGGATAAGGCAGGCGTGAAGCCTGAGGATGTTCAGACGCTGGAGGATATCAGAATACTGCCTTTTATAACAAAAGAAGACATCGCAGTAAATTATCCGACAGGGCTCTTCGCTAAGCCAATGGAGGAGATCGTGAGAATCCATGCGTCATCCGGAACCACAGGCAAGCCTAAAATCGCAGGTTATACGAGAAACGACCTGAAGCTCTGGGGCGAGTGTGTCGCAAGAGCTATGGCAAGTGCGGGACAGAGCAGCAAATCCGTGATACAGGTAGCATACGGATACGGGCTCTTTACAGGAGGACTCGGAGCACATCTGGGCGCTGAAACCATCGGAGCGACAGTACTTCCGATGAGCAGCGGCAACACGCAGAAGCAGATAATGTTCATGCAGGACATGAAGAGCACAGCGCTGGCATGCACACCGTCATATGCACTGACTATTGCCGAAGGCATTGCAAAAGCAGGAATTGACCCGGATGATTTATCACTGGAGTCAGGAATATTCGGAGCAGAGCCATGGACAGAGGGCATGAAGGAAAACATCGAGAAGGGCCTCGGAATCAAGGCTTATGATATATACGGACTCACAGAGATTACAGGTCCGGGAGTTTCGATAAGCTGCGATGAAAACAACGGAATGCATATACAGGAAGATTATTTCTATCCTGAGATTATAGATCCTGAGACACTGGAACCGCTGCCGGACGGCCAGATCGGCGAGCTCGTGTTCACGACACTCGGCAAGGAAGGCTTCCCTATGATCAGATACAGAACGAGAGACCTCTGCTATCTGATGAGAGACAAATGTGCATGCGGCAGAACGACAGTGAGAATGGGTAAAATCCTCGGAAGAACAGATGACATGCTCATCATCAGAGGGGTAAACGTATTCCCTTCACAGATTGAGACTGTTATCTCCAGGTTCGAAGAGCTGACAATCAACTACATGATTTATGTCGGCAGAGAGCACAACAAGGATACATTCGATCTCGAGGTCGAGCTGGCACCGGGACTCGCTATAGACAACATCAAGTTTATCGAGGATCTCAGAGGAAGACTCGATCATGCACTGAGAGACATGCTCGGAATAGGCTGCAAGACAAAGTTCCTCAATGCGGGAACGCTGCCTAGAAGCGAGGGCAAGGCAGTCAGAGTAAAGGATACGAGAAAACTGTAGTTTTATAATGGGAAACAGGAGGAATTGAAATGCTGATTAAACAGATGTCGGTGTTCGTAGAGAACACAACAGGAAGACTGGCAGATCTGACTAAGATTCTGGCAGAGAACGATATCGATATCAAGGCAAGCACGATCGCGGATACTGTTGATTTCGGTATTTTGAGATGTATTGTTCCGGATCCGGAAAAAGCGACAAAGATACTGAAGGATGCAGGCTTTACAGCAAGCATCACAGAAGTGATTGCGGTATCGATTGAGGATAAGCCGGGCGGACTCCACAAAGCGCTGAAGGTGCTGGCAGACAACGATATCAGCGTCGACTATATCTATTCGACTATCAGAGCGAAGGATGACAAGGCCGTTATCGTGATTAAGGTTGAGGATCCGGAAAAGGCACTGAAAATACTCGAAGAGAACGGTGTCAAGCTGGTAAGTACAATAGAGCTGACAAACTGATCGGATAAAAGCAGAGTATACGGCACCGGACGGAATGCGGGAGCTGCGCGGCAGCCCGCAGACTTTCCGGTGCCTGTCTGCATTGTGAACAGAACATGAGATGCGTTAGCCGGAAAATGCCGGGTGCAGACCGGAGCGCAGCCCCGAAAGGAAATCAGACATATGGGTTTAGGAAGAAAAATAATTCTGGTAATCTGCATCATAGTGTTTGTGGGATCGGCAGGAGTGCTGCTCGATTATTTCATTAACGGTGTGAGAGAGCAGAATGCACTTGAGGAGCTCAAGACAAAGCAGACAGACAGAGCTGACATTGAGACGGAAAAAGGCACAGTCATAGGCAAATATGCGGATCTTTATCTTGAAAACAGCGATATTATCGGATGGATAAAGATAAAGGGGACAAAGATTGACTATCCGGTCATGCAGACGCAGAGTAATCCCGAATTCTATCTCAAAAGAGGATTTGACAAGAACAGTACCGCATCCGGAACACCGTTTATGGACGCGGCGAGCGACATTTTTATACCGACATCGAATTTCCTGATTTACGGGCACAATATGAAAAACGGCACGATGTTCCATGACCTGCTGAAGTACGAGGACGAGGAATTTTACAAGAAGCACAAGAAATTCAAGTTTGACACGATATACAAGGGCGGCCAGGGAACATACAAGGTAATCGCGGCGGGATACACGCAGATATATTCAAAGGATTCCACCAAATTCAAGTATTATCAGTATGCGGCAATTACCAGCGAGATGGACTTTTATGAATATGTGAACGGAGTGAAGAAGCTTTCGATATATGATACAGGTGTGTCGGTTGAGTACGGCGATCAGCTGGTAACGCTGTCGACGTGTGCATATCATACGGACAACGGCAGATTCTTTGTAGTCGGAAAGCGCATAGATGCCAAACAGCAGAAGCCGCAGTAGACGCAGCACCGGCGGACGGATCACAGTGATTCGGCTCAAGCACCGGCGGTATGTGCAGCCGGAGTGATTCAGTCGCAGCCGGAATGCGGCATCCGAATGACAGGCGGCTGCGATGCCGGGGCAGGGCAGCTGTGGTACCGAGGCGAAACGAAAGGAGCTCTTTGTGGGAGCATTCAGGCAGCAGATAGGCGATACCCCGCTGAGTGTGAGCGTGTACTCGGTGGAAAAGGCGCCGACAAAGATAAATGAAAACGGCACTCTGGAAATCATTTTCTGCCTTAAAGGGAGTGTCAGATTTTCATATGCCTATGAGGAATTCACGCTCCACGCAGGTGAATATATTTCGGTAGACAGAGACGCGTATTATCTTTACGATGGTAAGGATAATATGTGCGTCTCTTTTTATTTTGATCTGACGAGATACGAGGACAAATATCCGTTTATCCGCAATAATCTGTTCGTATGCGAGGGATTCGCAGAATCAGATATGCCGTTTCCGACGGCAGAGCATCAGCAGCTCAAGGGTATGCTGATCGCAATGCTCAGGTTTATCAGCGAAAAGAATGAAAACAGCGGAAACAATGAAAAAGGCGGAACCGGCGAAAACGGGGGTTTTGCCAAGATTGAGGAGACGACCGGCAGGATTGTCGATCTGTTTATCAATCATTTTGATATATTTTTCTTTCATGCGGGAGAGCTGCCCGGCAGGGATAATACCGATACACTGGAGCGTCTGCATGAAGTGAATGATTACATGTATAAGCACATGAAGGAAAAGATAACGGTAGGTGACCTCGCGGCGCATATGAATTTCACAGAAGGGTATATGTCAGAGTATCTGAGAAAAATTTCAGTAGGATTCCGAAGCATGCTGAGTTATATACGAGCCAGCATATCGGAAAGGCTTCTTCTGCAGACGGACAAGACGATACTTGAGATTTCAGAGGAGGTCGGATTTTCTGATGTGAAATACTACTATTCCGCATTCAGGAAGTGGTACAACTGCACGCCGAGACAGTTCCGCGAGCAGTACGGCAGAGCCTCGGAGGAAAAGCTCGTTTATTACAGGCTGAGTGATATCAGCGGCCTGATAGATGAAACGATGAAGACTCATTACATGGAGACTTATATGGGGTAAAGCGCGAGGTATGCCGTAATCCGCAGATCTGCCGGGATTTGCGGGCGTGACGAAATCCGTGAGGCGAACCTGAATCGTTTTTTTAATGTAAAGCGCACGTTCGCCTGACGGGCGGGGACTGACGGTGAAAAATTGTCATATCGGAAGCCCCTTGAACGGTATATACGGCATCAGCCACAGCTCCGGCACCTG
>CAVECM010000026.1:0-26477 GCA_963614095.1 Bacteroidaceae bacterium | reverse complement strand
AATTCTGCCTTCATCAACCATATCAAGAAGCTTAGGCGTCAGATTTGTAAGACGGATATATCTGCGGATCTGCTCGCGGCTTTCACCGATTTCATCAGCTAAAATATCTCTTGCTTTTCCGTTTGTAAAATGGGGCACGAGTTGGGCACCATTTTTCTTTTGCGGTCTTCCAGCCTGTCTCTTCATCGCCTCAAGTCTCATCTTATATGCGAATGCCTTTTCACTGGGGAGTATCACTGAACGGTGAAGGTTGCTGTCGCACATCATGATGGCGGCTGCGTCTTCATCCACATTCAGAACTTCGCCTCTGATTGTCCGAAGCCCGATAATCTCACATGCTCTTTTTCTCCTGTGTCCTGAGATCATTTCGAATTTACCTCCGGGTATCTTCCTCACTGTAATAGGTGTAAGCACGCCGTTTTTCCGGATGCTCTCCGCGAGATCAGCCATATCCTGATCATCCTTCACCTTGTATGGATGGCGGGGGAAATCGGAAATCTGACTGATGGGGAGCTCACGTATACGTGTAAGTCCGCGTTCATTGCGGACCTCCTGCATTGTGCGCAGGTCTTGATCAGACGGCATGCCTTGTTTTGTCTTTTCGCTCATTGCTGCTGCCTCCTTCAGGTGATTCATTGCCTCAGATGATATCACATTTCCGGAAACAGGTAATTGTGCCTTTTTTCAAGATGCAGATATTCAGCTGCTGTCATTAGCATTCAAGCAGGCGCTGTATATGCATCTGCAGCAGAGCAGAAAAAAAGCCATATCGGTATCGATACGGCAATAAATACGCTGCTTTTATATAAAAAATATTTTTTCAAAACGGAATTTAAGGGCAGAATCAGATGTTCATTTCGCGGTTTTATGTCCAACCGCGTTGGACATAGGGCAGATCAGATAGCATCTGAGTGCACTCGTATGCACATATGCCGAAAACGCCGAAACCCTTGCAATCACTTGAAAACATTGAAAAATGAAAAAGACCCGGAGTTTTTTCTCCGAGTCTTTTTTTGGTCGGGATGACAGGATTCGAACCTGCGGCCTTTGCGTCCCGAACGCAACGCTCTACCAAACTGAGCCACATCCCGTTAGGCACCTATATATAATATACCATTTCAAACGAAAATGCCAGTGTTTTTTATGTTTTTTTGCAAATATCTGCTTTATGAAGAAAACAGCGGAAAAAACTGCAACGCATCCTGCAGGTATAGGTACTGACGAATGCGCTGTTTAAGTGCTTTATATTATTTGTCAAGTCTGTCGGTATTTTGTAAAATCCGCCGGCATCATGAGGAAATTTTCTCATGAATGAGTTATCTTCTGATGATTAGTGACAGCTGTGAGGTCCGCAGTCGCTGTGGCCCTCATGACCGTGATGATTGCAGTGAACATCGGGGTCATATCCGAGGCTTCCGTCAAGCAGTGCATTTACTGCTGCATCTGCGTCGCCGCTGACTCCTCCGTAAAGCCTGATGCCGGCATTTGCCAGTGCAGTCTGTGCTCCCCCGCCGATTCCTCCGCAGATAAGAGTATCCACGCCTTTCTGCATCAAGAACCCTGCAAGCGCGCCGTGTCCGCTGCCGCCGGTTCCTATCACCTCCGAGCCTGCAATCTTACCATCAGCAATTTCATATATCTTGAACTGCTGTGTATGTCCGAAGTGCTGAAATATCTGACCGTTTTCATAAGTTACTGCGATTTTCATAACAAGACCTCCCTTAGTTTTATTATTTTTAGTTTTGCTGTCTTTTATTTTATTATCATTACCCTGAGCTGTATTGTTCGTGTCCTGATTCGATGCTTTATCTGATAGATTATGATGACAGCAGCAGCCGCATCTGCTCTGCTCCCTGCCGCCGCATATACGGTAATCACCGCCTTCTATTACAAGTTTTTTCCCGTAAACAAGGCATGCCGCAATTTTCCGTCTTGCACTTTCATAAATTTCCTGCACTGTGGACCGCGAAATGTCCATCTGCACTGCACACTGCTCATGCGTCTTCTGTTCCAGATCTGCCAGACGCACGACTTCATACTCGTCCAGCGTCAGCATAATCGGATTATCTTCACTGCACCCTTCCGGACAGAATGCACCAAACTGAGGCTTACTGCAGATTCTCCTGCAGCGCCGTGGTCTCGGCATAAAAACACCCCCCGCTTTTCTTTTGAATATAAGAAACCTTCCTAATACAATATATTTATGTTTAATACCCCTTACAGCCAGTACGGAATTATCCATCTTGCTGCTGATATATCAAGCCCTGAATCACTGATTTCTCAGCCCTTTTTTAAACATTAACCACAAACATGCAGCCAAAAGTGCAGAACAGTCATCGTATCATGAACTGAATAGCTGAAAATGAGTATGCTTAACAAATCACCCTTATCCTCCAAAGTCTTTCTGATAAGCGAACGTACCTTCAAGCTTCATGCCTTCATCGATTATGCCGGTATTGATTCTGCTGAAATGATTGCCGCAGATTCTTTCCGATGCGTCCGTTCCGGCTATGTGTTTCCGGCATATACCGATTATAACCCGTGTGCACGTAATAATCAAGAGCCGGACTTAAAAACATGAAGCAAGACTACTTTGCTTTAAAATGCGTACTCTAATGCTGAACTTGCATTTATATAATAACATTTTGGAATAGTCAGATATTTTTAAAGTGGATCTCAAAAACGTTGAAATTTCAACATGAACTTGTATTTCAATTTCCGATCTGCATTCCGCTGAAATCTATATGCGTAAAATTTTTTCCGTAATACTTTGAAATAAAAACACCAAAATAACATTGACGAGACGACTATAATAAGGTATCCTATATTGTGTGGGAAACATCATAGTTTTTTCACAGTAGTAATTAATAATAGGGAGGACTAAAAAAAATGAAAACACCTTTAGATTGTATTATGGAAAGAGAAAACAACCCAAAAATGATCGGTGAATATGTTAGCCTGAAGACTAGAATGTCAGCTGGCGATGCTCACTATGCTGGTGAACTCGTAGAAGGAGCTCACATCGTAACTGCATGGGGAGATGTTGGTACTGAACTGGCTATCAGACTGTTCGGAGACGAATCACTGTTCGTTGGATATTCAGAAGTTAGATACACTGCTCCTGTATACGCTGGTGACTGGATGGAATACGGCGGATACGTTGAAAAAGTTGGAAACACTTCATTTACTTGCAAATTCTTCGCTTACAAGTGGATGAAAGACTCAAAAGACGAAAACGGCAATGTAATTAACGGATCAGGCGCTGAAATGTGCAACCCACCTGAACTCTGCGCATACGGTACTGGTACTCTGATGGTTGCTAAGCACCTCCAGAGACCTGAATTCGGCGATCCTAAGTTCGCAGCAGACGCTAAAGCAGCTGGAGCAAAGGCTTTTGCATAAACCTAATCAGGTAAAATCTTATAAAGCATCAGCTTTATAAATCAGAAAATCAAAGAATCGTGCCGAAAAGCACGATTCTTTTTTTATAAAAAAAGCCCCGCGTTAAACGCAGGGATCATTCTTTATTATCTATTCAGTTTTTTAAAATTTATTTGAATTAAAAAAATGTCTGAGATTAATGAAGCTGCCGCAGCTTACGGAGAAAACAAATGCATTCAGCTTCTGAATGTACGATTATCTGAAATATGATTATCTGAACATTGTCATCACTTAAAGCCGGTCAGCGGCAGCCGGGCCGGCGGACTTTCTTTAAAGATTCCCCCGTTCACGGTGATATGCCTTCGCCATGATGCAGTCACTCTGAATCTGTTTGCTCAGAGCTTCAATGCTTTCAAATTTCTTTTCTTCACGGGTGCGCTTTACAAATTTAACTCGTATGTCTTTTCCGTACAGTTCTTTATCGAAATTGAATATATGTGTCTCGATATTTTTGCTGTAGGTTCCGATTGTCGGCTTTACACCTACATTAGTGATGCTTGGATATGTCACTCCGTTGTAAATGCAGTATGTAATATATACCCCGTTCGGAGGTGCAGCCATCGTTTCATCGAGCATTATATTGGATGTCGGAAAGCCTATTGTTCGTCCCAGCTTGTTTCCGACAACAACAGTACCTCCTATTGAGTACATCCTGCCCATGAATTTCGTGCATTCCTCCATTCTGCCCTCGGCGATAAGCTGTCTTATGTATGTACTGCTGACAACAATTCCGTCAATTATATACGGTTCCTGAACATGAATGCCGAAGCCGTGCTTCAGCCCCTCGTGCATCAGAATCTCCGGTGTGCCCTTCGCTTTATAACCGAAGCTGTAATTAAATCCGCAGTAAGCCTCCCTTAGCCTGAATTTATCCACAAGCAGATTTTTAACAAAATCCTCCGGTGACATAGTAAGAATATCCATCGTAAAGGGGATGCTGAACATGTAATCCACACCCATATTCTCTATAATCGCTGCTTTTTCTTCCGGGTACAATATGTTCTTCACCGGCGGAATATTCTTCAGCAGCGTGCTGGTATGATTCGAAAATGTAAATACCGCACTTTTCAGACCTGCCGCCTCGGCGCTCTTTACAGTTCTCTCAATTATCCGCTGATGTCCCATGTGGACACCGTCAAAATTACCCAATGCTGTGACAGTAGGCTCAATACCTCTGATCTCATCAAGTGAGTTGAAAATCTTCATTTTTTTGCCTCTTTAGTTTGCTCATCGTTCGCCTGCTGCAGAACTGCCCGCGCTCTGTAATTGAACACTGACACCTTCTCCGACTGCAGACCGTCTAATTATCCGCTGTCTTTAAATATCTGCAAATATTTTATCAGCCTTCAGGACATTTTCTTTTCCGCTGTAATAACCGACCCCGAGGAATTTCCCCGAACCCGACTCATATACGCTGTACATCTCACTGTACTTTCTGCCCCTGCTGTTGTATTTTTCATGTTCATATTCTGCAGGTTTCCTTATGACTTTTACCTGCGTCCATCTTATGCTGTTTCCGTTGCAGAAATATTTCGTTCTGTCCGGAGCCATCTCGACTTTTCCCAGATGCGAAAGCGGCAGATCCATATCGAGCAGACGCGCCTCGATATCTTCCGGCGTCATTTTCTTCAGCTCATATGGCGTCACTGCATTTTCAAGTGTAAAAGCGCCGCTCTCTATTCTGCTGAGCGACTGCATAACTCCGCCGCATCCCAGAAGCTTGCCGAGATCACTGCATATAGTTCTTATATATGTCCCCTTGGAGCATGTCACATCAAATGTAACCGTATGCTCATCCATATCTGTATCTGTTACAGTAAGTTTTTTTATCTCCACATTTCGCGGTTTTATCTCTACATCTTCCCCGTCCCGTGCGTACTCATAAAGCCTTTTCCCATTAATTCTGACTGCCGAGTACTTCGGCGGCAGCTGGCTGATTTTCCCCTGAAAATTCTGCAGCTGCTCTGCTATATCTGTCTCTGAAATGCCTTCCGTGCTTCTTTCCTCCAGCACCTCGCCCCATATATCCTGTGTATCAGTCGTAATACCGAGCTTTGCTGTGCATCTGTATGTCTTGTAATCCAGATCCAGATATTCCATTATTTTCGTCGCTTTTCCGATAAAAACCGGCAGCAGCCCCTCTGCCATGGGATCAAGAGTTCCTCCGTGACCTACTTTTTTCACTCCTGTTACTCTGCGGCAGACAGCTACACAATCATGTGATGTCCAGTCCTGCGGTTTGTTCAAAATCAGTATGCCGTCTTTCATCAGCTTCTCCCGTCAAAATTTATTCCAGTACATTTCCAATTCGTCCTTTATGACCCTGAGAGCCTCCTCCATTGTCATTTCAAGAGTGCATCCTGCCGCCTTTACATGACCGCCCCCGCCGTACTTCATTGCTATCTCATCCACACATCCGTACGTCTTTGCCCGAAGGCTGACCTTGACCGCACCGTCCTTTTCCTTTAGAAAAGCTGCGATTTCGACACCCTCTATGTTTCTGAGCCGGTCTATTACTCCTTCACAATCATCAAGCACCGCGTTATGCTCCGCCAGCATATCCGAAGTAACATATGAAACTGTCGATTTCCCGCCGGCAATCAGCTCCATGCGGTTCAGAATCTCACTTTCCATTTTTACCTGTTTAAAGCTGACACTGTTATAGAGGTTTACTATCAGCTTCTGATGGTCAATGCCGCACCCGAACAGCCTCGATGCGATAATATGGGTCTCAGCCCTTGTGTTTGAATGTCTGAAGCTGCCCGTATCTGTGCTTATTCCCACATACAGTGATTCTGCAGTGGTTCTGCTTATTTCGGCATCCATTTCGCACAGAAGCTTGTAAATTATCTGCGCCGCGGCTGCTTCTCTGCTGTCGATATAGTAAATGTCTGCAAAGCCCGATGCTGTGGCATGATGGTCTATGCAGAGCTTCAGTTTTCCCTCGGCAAATTTTCCGGCACGTCTGCTGAAACGCTTTTCCTCGCTGCAGTCTATACATGCACATATATCGGGTGAATCAATGCATCCTGCATCTGTGGTACAGTATTCCGTATCCATGAATCCGAGATATCCTGTCACTTCTTCGTCAAGCAGCACCCATGCCTCTTTTCCCTCCTCGCGCAGTGTACGGCAAAGTGCCGCACATGAGCCGAGAGCGTCCCCGTCAGGGCTCTCATGAGGGAAAAGAATTACAGACTGCGCTTTTCTCAGCAGCTCGCCTATCTCCTTAAGTGAAGAATTTGTTTTTAATGCGGCATGCTTTCCCGCTCGTTTCAAACTGTTGTTTAATAAAGCTCTCTCTTTCATTTCAATTATCTCTCATCGTCATCACTGTGATCAATATCGAGCTGCTCGATAATTTTTGATATGTGTCTGCCATATTCCATCGATTTATCGATTTTGAACACCAGCTCAGGCACATGCCTGAGTTTTATCTCATGTCCGATCTGTCTGCGGATGAATCCCTTGGCTTTATTGAATGCGTCAATTGTATCCTGCTGCTGTTTAAGCTCAGTCTCGCTTCCCGGATCCGATCCGAGCACGGAAAAATATACTGTGGCATAACTTCCGTCGCTTGTAACTTCTACCGCTGTTATACTTATCATTGCCGACAGTCTTGGATCTTTAAGTTCTCTGAGAAGCATGGAGCTGATTATTTTCTTTATTTCCTCTCCGAGTCTTCCCTGTCTGTATCCTTTTCCCATTCCGGTCTCCTATTTTCTTTCTATTTCCTCCATAGTGAAGCACTCAATGACATCGCCTTCCTTGATATCATTGTAGTTTTCAATGCCTATACCGCATTCGTAGCCCTGTGCCACCTCTTTTGCGTCATCCTTGAATCTCTTGAGTGATGATATTCTTCCCTCATGGATAACTATACCGTCTCTTACAAGACGAACCTGCTCATTTCTGACAACCTTGCCGTCAGTTACATAAGCTCCGCCTACAATGCCTACGCCCGGTACTTTGAATGTATCTCTTATCTCCACTGTTCCCAGGATTACTTCCTTGAATTCAGGATCGAGCATACCCTTCATGGCGTTTTCAACATCATCGATAATATCATAGATAACTCTGTATGTTCTTATCTGTACGCCTTCACGCTCGGCAATAGCACTTACTGCAGCGCTAGGTCTTACGTTGAAGCCGATGATTACCGAGTCTGATGTTCCGGCCAGCATGATGTCTGATTCATTGACTGTACCTACACCTGTATGAACAATCTTTACTCTGACCTCGTCATTTGAAAGCTTTTCAAGCGATGAAACGATAGCACCGACAGATCCCTGTACATCGCCCTTGACTATAAGGTTGAGCTCCTTCACTTCGCCTTCTTTTATTCTGCTGAAAAGCTCTTCCAGTGTAGTGCTTGAATTTCTTGCAAGTACTTCTTCTCTCAGTTTTTCCTGTCTGTTCTCAGCAATTTCTCTTGCCAGCTTGTCGCTCTTGACTGCATTGAACGTATCTCCTGCATGCGGTACATCTGTCAGACCGAGTATCTCAACAGCTGTAGCCGGACCAGCGACTCTGAGCTTCTCGCCCTTATGATTCGTCATAAGTCTTATCTTACCTGAGCATGTTCCCGCTACTACGCTCATGCCGGATTTAAGTGTTCCGTTGAGCACCAGCAGAGTTGCCACAGGACCCTTTGCCTTATCAAGACGTGCTTCAAGTACTGTTCCCAGTGCGAGTCTGTCCGGATTAGCCTTGAGTTCAAGCACTTCTGCCTGAAGAAGTATCATTTCGAGCAGATTTACGATTCCCTCACCGGTCTTGGCTGAAACAGGCACGCATATAACATTTCCGCCCCAGTCCTCTACCAGTACTCCGTTGTTTGCCAGATCTGATTTTACAAGATCCGGATTTGCACCCGGCTTATCCATCTTGTTTATCGCAACAATCATCGGAACACCTGCAGCCTTTGCATGGCTGATTGACTCGAGAGTCTGCGGCTTTACACTATCGTCCGCTGCAACTACCAGAACTGCTATATCTGTCGCATGAGCACCTCTTGCACGCATTGCTGTGAAGGCTTCATGTCCCGGTGTATCCAGGAAAACAATTTTCTGTCCGTTTATCGTTACCTCTGATGCACCGATATGCTGTGTGATGCCGCCTGACTCCTGTGCTGTAACATTTGTCTTTCTTATCGCATCCAGGAGCGATGTCTTACCGTGGTCTACGTGACCCATTACAGTAATAATCGGAGCTCTTGGCTTGAGATCTTCTTCTTTGTCCTCGAAGTCCTCGATTCCTTCCTCCTGAATTTCTTCCTGAACCTTGCCTACCGCAACCTGAATACCCATTTCGTCTGCCAGCAGAAGAACTGTATCCTCGTCCAGGTTCTGATTGATATTAGCCATCACGCCCATCTTCATAAGCGTCATGATTATCCTTGATACTGTTGTCTTTGTCTGTTCTGCAAAACCTGCAACTGTAATCGGCACATTTATCATCACTGTACCTGCAGGAAGTTCAACCACTTCCACCTCAGGTTCCGGTGCAGCTTTAGGCTTATTGTGCTTCTTGTTTCTCGACTGCTTTTCAAGCGATCTCGTCTGAGATTTCATTGATTTCTTATTATTTCCGCCGCGTTCAAGCTTTGAGAATTTATCTCTTTCCTTATCTTTGTCTTTGTTCTTTTTCTTCGTGCTCTGTGAACCCGGTTTTGATGAGATAACATCAACGCCTTCATCTTTTCTTACTGCATTGCGCGGAGGTCTGTCCTGACGGTCTCCTCTGTCGTTTCTTCTGTCCTGCGGTCTTCCTTGTCTGCGGTCTCTGTCACCGTTTTTTCTGTCTGAGGTTCTTCTGTCGCCTCTGTCATTTCTGTCACCGCGTTTTCTTCTGTCATCTGTCTTCTGAGCAGCCTTTCTCTCTGCCTCACGTTTTGCGGCTTCTTTTCTTGCCGCTTCACGCTTAGCTGCAGCTTCTTCTTCCTCACGCTTTACATCCTCAGCCCTCTTTATGACTTTAAGTCTGCTCTGTCTTCTCGGCGGCTCTGTTTTTTTAGGCTCGGGCTTTGCTGCTTTTGCAGGTTCCTCTGCAGGCTTTCTGACATCTGCCTGCTTTACGGCACTCTGCCCTGTCTCTGCTTTCTTTGCCTCACCCTGTTTTGCTTCAGTCTGCTTTGCTTCAGCTTTTTTTGCTTCATTGGCATGCTTCTCTGCCTGTATTTTTTCTTCTTTTTCGATTCTTTCATCGACCTCTGCCTTCGCAACAGGTTTTCCTGCAGGAGGCTTCATCCTGCCCTCAACTTCCTTTGACACGATAGGCTTTCCTACCGGCGGTTTGGCAGCAGCCGGTTTTGCGGAGGATTTTGCTGTTGACCTTGGAGCTTTCTTCACTTCCGGGAGTTTTATCTTAGCAGCCTTTACGGTCACTTTAGGCTCACCGTCTTTTTTCTCACTCTCAGATTTCTTTGTCTTTACTCGTACGACCTTTGTCTCAGCGTGAGTGCCTCCTTTCGTGATAGTATTTCTTACTGCTGTCGTATCTATTTCGGATAACTCGTCGTTCTCGCCCGTGACTGCTATTCCCATAGTCTTTGCTTTTTCAAGCACTTCACTGCCTGTCAGACTGAGCTCCGATGCCAGATCCTTTATTTTCATACGCACTTCCTCCTTTATTGTAATTCACTGTTTATCTCATTCATGATAACCCTCGCAAAGTTATCGTCGCACACGGCGAATATGCTTCTGCCCGATGTACCTACTGCTGCAGACAGTTCGTCGCTGCTGCCGTACTTGACATACGCGGCACCGTGCTTCCTGATTTCTTTCATTATTTTCTTTTCACCGTTTTCGGAAATATCCTCCGCCAGTATGACCAGCTTCACTTTGCCTTTAGCCATTCCGAATATGCATGTATTCGTTCCCGACATAAGGTTTCCTGATTTCTTCGCAAACCCGAGATAGCTTTTCACTTTACTTTTCATATTTTTCAAGCTCCTCGAATATCGCATTCATATTTTCTTCTGACAACTCTGTATCGAAGTTACGCTGAAAGGCGCGCTTTTTCTTCGCCTTCTTCATGCACTCAATATCCGGGCACACATACAGACCGCGTCCCTTTGCCTTTCCCGCGGGGTCTATGCTTATCTGTCCCTCATAACAGGTAATCCTTATAAGACTGTTTTTCGGCTTTGATTCCATGCACCCCACACATCTGCGCATAGGAGTTTTTTTATTCTTCAAATTCATCTCCCCCGTCTTCGATGTCATCCGGAATTTCTGCTGATTCTGCAGTATCATCTATATCATCGATGATTTCCTCCGAGTCATCAGTATCCTCCGATATCTCTGTAACATCCCCGGCAGCTTCCCGGTCCTCTTCTTCAATGATGTATTCAATCTCGCTGTCTTCTTCATCAGCATATTCAGCTTCGGCAATCTCTTCATCGTCTGCATATTCGGCTCCGCCGTCTTCTTCATCAGCTGTATACTCGATGTCGTCCGCATCATCTATATATTCGATATCATCATTTATGTACTCTTCTTCTGTCTCTGCAAATTCTTCAGACTCAAGGATTTCTGAGTACTGTGTCTGACTCTTGATATCTATTTTCCAGCCGCACAGTCTTGCCGCAAGCCTTACATTCTGTCCGGACTTGCCGATTGCCAGTGAAAGCTGATAGTCCGGAACGACAACAGTTGCCGCTTTTTCTTCTTCATTTACTATGACCTTTTCAACCTTTGCCGGACTGAGCACATTCTTTATGAGCACCTTAGGGTCATCGTCCCATGTTGTGATATCGATTTTTTCTCCGAAAAGCTCATCTACGACATTTTTGACTCTTGAGCCTCCCGTTCCGACACATGCCCCAACGGGATCCACATTTTCGTCTTCGGTATAAACCGCAATTTTCGTTCTTGATCCGGCCTCTCGTGCAATGCTCTTTATCTGAACAGTGCCGTCTTCAATCTCCGGAACCTCCAGCTCAAACAGTCTCTCGACAAACCCCGGATGTGTCCTTGAAAGAAAAATCTGCGGACCCTTTGTGCTTTTGCGCACATCCATGATATATGCCTTTATCCTGTCATTAACCTTGTATCGCTCGCCTGACGCTCTTTCACCGGCAACAAGTATTCCTTCAGTATTTCCCATATTCACGAAAATAGTCTCATTGCTGATTCTCTGTACAACACCGGTTATGAGATCTCCCTGCCTGCTGATATAATTGTCAAAAATCATGCCTCTTTCAGCTTCTCTGATTCTCTGTACAACCACCTGTTTTGCTGTCTGTGCGGCTATACGTCCGAAATCTCTCGGTGTCACCTGATATTCGACAACATCGCCCACCTGATACCTCGGGTCTATTTCCAGCGCATCTTCAATCGATATCTCTGTAAACTCGTCCTCAACCTCTTCAACGACATCTCTTCGCATCAGAACGTCCACGTCGCCGTCTTCTCTGTCGATATTAACCCTTACATTCTGAGATGTACCGTAATTTTTCTTATATGCTGAAACAAGTGCCGATTCTATAGCCTCTATAAGGACATCCTTTGAAATGCCTCTTTCTTTCACCAGGTCATCTATTGCAGCTATAAACTCTTTATTCATTTTTTTATCCTCCTAATTAGAAAATAACAGCCAGATTCGCCTTGGCTATTTCCGATAACTGCAGCTCCCAGATTCTGCCGCTGTGGTCCGTGACTGTTACTGTGTCACCGTTTATTCCCTCAAGCACTCCTTGGATGTTTTTTGTCCCGTCTTTTCCCTTGTAAAGCTTTATCTCAACTTCACTTCCGGTATACTTCTCGTAATGCTCATGCTTTATAAGCGGTCTGTCCATGCCCGGAGAAGAAACCTCGAGGTAATAATTCTGTTCTATCGGATCCTCTTCGTCCAGCTTTTCGCTTAGAAATCTGCTGACCTTTTCACAATCCTCAGTTCCGACATATTCATCCGGAGATACTTTGTCGATGTAAACGCGCAGGAACCAGTCTCTGCCCTCCTTCAGATATTCACAGTTATAAAGCTCGTAATCTTCGTCCTTCAGGAATCCGGCAAGCAGCTCTTCTACTTTATCGGTTATTTTCTTTTTTGCCATAAACATCTCTCTTTCGATTTGATCATGCAACAGTTTTTCCTGTTTACAAAATTAAAGAGTGGGTGTTTCACCCACTCTTAGTAAGTTCGATTAGTTTTACCTTCATAAAGGATATCACATGAACATTGAAATTTCAAGGATTATTTGCAATTTAATTCGAAACGGACCGATCGCAGCTTGAACTTTTACATCCCGCAGGATATAATACTCTGAGAATATTTCACAGGAGGTTGGTACAATGAACGAGATTATTAAAGCAATAGAAAGCAGAAGATGCATTCGCAGCTTCAAACCCGATATGATTCCGCAGGAAACTATTGACAGGATATGCGAGGCCGGAACGTATGCGGCTACAGGAATGGGAAAACAGTCTCCGATAATCATCGCTGTAACCGATAAAGCAGTACGCGACAAGCTTTCAAAAATGAATGCGGACATCATAGGAGCCGATTCAGATCCGTTCTACGGAGCCCCGGTCGTGCTGATAGTTCTCGCAGATAAAAGCTGCGGCACTTACCTGTATGACGGCAGCTTAGTCATCGGAAATCTGATGCTTGCAGCTCACAGTGAAGGAATCGGCAGCTGCTGGATTCACCGCGCAAAGGAAGAATTCGAATCCGCAGAGGGCAGAGAAATTCTGCAGAGTCTGGGAATCACCGGCGACTATGAGGGAATCGGTCACTGCGTACTCGGCTACATTGACGGTGATGTCCCCGAAGCAGCACCTCGAAAGGATAATTATATCTATCATATCTGATACCATATCTGAAAAAATACAGCTGCGAGGCGCAGCATACGAAAAACGGGAAAACATCGCTGTGCTTTCCCGTTTTTCTATTTGATAAATAATATGCTGAAATATGTCTAATTCATTATGTTTAATTCATGCGGCATCAGAATACTGACCTTCTGATACCGCATCTGCTGCGTGTTTATTAAAGTGTGTTTGTTTGTTAAAATGTATTTACTTTGCTGTGTATTTGTTTTTTCGTCTAAGAAGTATAACTGTTATATATTAGATTTCATCAACCTTTGTTTCAAGTGTGATATCAAGCTTAGCTGCATATGCAAGATACTTATCGCATTCTTCATATGTAAGCATATCTGATGAAATCAGTCCTGTCTGATCGTAATCATCGTTTACGAACATCTTAGTGAACAATGATCCGCACTGTCCTGTAAGATACTGTTCTCCTGTGATGCCGGCTCTTTCAAATGATTCAACGCATCCCGGAGCTGTCAGGCTTGTTGTTACCAGTACTTTCTTTCCATCCTTTGTACCTGTGCATTCCACTACGAATGCGCCCTCGTCTCTTACGAGTCCTTCATCAAGGATTTCCTGAATTTCTTCCTTGAATTTAGGTGCAGGCGGAAGATGACTTACGATTACATCAAACGGAATGAATGTGTGTCCCTTGTAAGTTTCCTCTTCTCTTGAAAGAAGTCCGGCTCTGTAAAGCGGTGTCGAGAATTCAATACCTACTCCGCCGTATTTGAAGTTGATGTTCTTCGCACCCTTGAAGTGAGTATCCTTGTTCAGTCCCATATATACAGTCTCATCATGAGCATGCTCCACGAGTTTTACTCCCGGTCTGCATCCGGGGAAATCTCTTACTACCGGCAGTGAATGCGGTTCAGTTTCCACGAGCACTCCGTCCTTAAGCGCAAAGGTCGGGTCTACCATATCTGAAAGTGCTGTGAACGGTGACCACCAGAAAGGAAGGAATCTCTTAGCTTCCACGCCTTCATATACCATCATCAGGATATCGTCGCAGGTATCCAGCTCTCTCATGGAGCTCTTTGTTGCCACGCACATCATTCCCGGAGCTGAACCGGTTCCGATGATTGCCATCTTTCCGATTTCCTTGAATTTTTTACCATAGTTATCATAAAGCATCTGTACGCATGTCGGCCACCACTCATCCAGAACATCTGTCGCTGCAAAGTCCTGGTAATTTGCCTTGACTGCCAGTGCTGCATCCAGTACTTTCGGAGCAAATGCGATAGGAAGTGCATTTACAATAAGATCAACGCCCTGTGCTGCTGCGATTATGCTGTCAACGTCATTTGCATCAACCTGCACACCCTTTGCCTTCTTCAGCATGCCGACCAGCTCGTCGACTGCTTTCTTGTCATAATCGGCACATATGATTTCAGATACGTTTGCCTCTTCATCCATTCTCTGTGCTACTGTCGAGCCCTGTGCGCCTGTTCCGAGTACTAAAATCTTTTTACTCATAAAATAAATTCATCTCCTTAATATTTAAAACAATTATTCTACTCTTCGCAATTTTCTTTATCTTGAAAATACTTGCTTTATTCCGATAACAAAATTATAATATAGACAATTCAGCAGTTAAATAGCTGTTTTTTATGTAAAACACGACTAAAAACATAACAATTGACCAAATATGAGAAAAGGAAAGCGGGAGAACATATGCCGGCAGTCAATACAAAAGGCGCCTGCCGCTGCCGAACGGATTCGGAACTTACACCCGTCAGAAACGTGTACCGCCCGGCGCAGCAGCAAAAAAATACACCCTTGCATTTTCAGCAAAGGTGCACTTTTCTTCTGATATGAATCATTTTTCTGTTGTTCGGTCATTTTTCAACTAACTCGTATCATTCGTCTTTTCAGCTGATTCCGGCTGTAAGCATTTCCGAAATCTGCATGATTTTTAATATTTTCATTGAAAACAGCAACATGACCTTTTCGTTATTCCTCCTTTCTTATCGTTGATGTTTTAAATTAAAACATTAACTGCGGTTTGTTTAACACTTGATATTTGACCCTGAAATTATTATACTATATCAAGAACTTCTTACAAGACCGCACTTTTTTAACAGATACTAACCATGACAACAGATACTTACCTGAAAGATATATACTTACCTGAAAGAAAGGAGGCGCGCATATGAAAGAAGAATGCGGAGTTTCATTCATCTGCCCTGTAGAGGCTACAGTCAAGCTGATGGGAGGAAAATACAAACCGGTAATACTCTGGAATCTTGTATATGGACCTATGCGCTACAGCGAAATACACAGACTGGCACCCAATGCCACCGACAAAGTGATTTCACAGCAGCTCAAAGAACTCGAAAATGACGGGCTCATAAGCAAAAAAATATATCCTGAGGTTCCGCCGAAAACCGAATATTCTCTGACCGAATTCGGCAAAACACTGTTCCCCGTACTCAATGCCATGTGCGACTGGGGAAAGGAATACATGGAGAAGAACAATTTATCATACGGCTGCAGCATGTGACAGCCGGCCGACAAAAGAAAGACTGACTGAATCAGAACAAGATTTCTGAAACAGTCAGTCTTTTTAATATATACAGCATCCTTTAAGTGTATTACAGCGGCAGGCTTTTACCCGAACAGGCTGATCTGTGCCGTTTCCGGCAATCCCTCAAGAACACCGTGTCTGCGCAGTGCATCAATGGCTGATTTGTTGACCTTGCCCCTGTCGCTGACTTCCTCCACAGTCTCGTACGGTCTCTTATTGTATTCATCGACAAGTGTTTTGGCCGCATTTTCTCCCATGCCGTCTATGGCTACGAAAGGCAGCAGCACCTTTCCTTCATGCGCTGTAAAGTGCAGTGCATCGGATATGCCGAGCTTTGCACGGGAAAACTCATAGCCTCTGGCATACATTTCATATGCCACTTCAAGTATGAGGATATCGTCCTGTTCCTTCGCAGAAGCGTTTTTTCCCATTGCCTTGATAGCATCTATCCTGTCCAGACACGCCTTCGGTCCTCTGAGGATGACCTCAGTATCAAAATTGGCAACCGTACTGGAAAAATACGTAGCATAAAACTCAACCGGATAATACACCTTGTACCATGCCATACGGAATGACATCATCACATACGCCACCGCATGCGCACGCGGGAACATGTACTGAATCTTAATGCACGAATCGATATACCAGTCCGGCACCCCGTGATCCTTCATAACCTTCAGCTGTTCTTCCTTGAGCGGTCGGTTTTTACGAACGTCCTCCATTATCTGGAACGAGGTTTTGTTCTCTATACCCTTGAGAATCAGATAGTTCATGATGTCGTCTCGGGTAGAGATAACCTCTCTCATTGTGGCGGTTCCGCTTCTTATATAGTCCTGAGCGTTGTTGAGCCATACATCGGTACCATGTGAAAATCCTGAAATACGCACGAGATCTGCGAATTTATCCGGCTTGGTATCATCAAGCATCTGACGCACAAACGACGTGCCGAACTCCGGAATCGCATACGTGCCGTGCGTGAATTTATACTCAGGGTCCTTGATATCCAGTGCCTCAATGCCGTTGAAAATCGAAAGCACTTTTCTGTCAGTAAGATCGGCCTTCATCGGATCTATGCCTGTCATATCCTGAAGCTGACGAATCATTGACGGGATATTGTGCCCGAGTATATCCAGCTTGAGCAGATTCTCATCTATCTTGTGATAATCAAAGTGTGTCGTTATGATATCGCTCTTCACATCATTTGCCGGATGCTGCACAGGGCAGAATTCATATATCTCGTGATCGTCCGGTACGATAATAATGCCTCCCGGATGCTGACCCGTGGTCCGCTTGACTCCGGTGCACCCCTTTGTCAGACGGTCCGCTTCAAACCGGTTCACAGGTCTGTTGAACTGCTCTGCGAATTTCATCACGTATCCGTATGCTGTCTTGTCCTTTACAGTGCCCACGGTTCCCGCCTTGAATACATTCTTTTCTCCGAATATTTCTCCGACATACTTGTGGGCAGTCGCCTGGTATTCCCCGGCGAAGTTAAGGTCGATATCAGGCTCCTTATCGCCGTCAAATCCCAGGAATGTTGCAAACGGTATGGTATATCCGTCGCGGTTCATTCGGGTGCCGCATTCCGGGCAATCCATCTCCGGCATATCTATCCCGCAGTCATACTGCTGCATATCGCCCCATATGAGCTTCTTGCAGTTCGGACAGATATAATGCGGCTCCAGCGGATTTACCTCCGTGATTCCCGCCATTGTCGCTGCAAACGATGACCCGACCGATCCTCTCGAACCGACCAGATACCCGTCCTCCATTGACTTGTGAACCAGCATCTGCGCCGACACATACATGACGGCATATCCGTTGTCGATGATGGACGAGAGCTCCTTTTCGAGTCTCTGCCCGATTTCAGGCGGAAGCGGGTCTCCGTATATGCTGTGCGCTTTTTCCATGCACGTCTTCCTCAGAGTCTCCTCGGCGCCGTCAATCTTCGGCGGGTACTTGCCCTTAGGCACCGGCATGATTCCGTCGTCCACCATATCCGCAATTTTATTCGTGTTCTCTATGACTACTCTTCTGGCCGTCTCTTCTCCCAGATAGCTGAACTCCTCCAGCATTTCATCGGTTGTACGCAGATACAGCCCCTGGCCGTTTTCCGCATCCTTGAACCCCATGCCGGCCATCAGTATATTTCTGTAAATCGCATCCTCCGGCTCACTGTAGTGAGCGTCAGTCGTGGCAACCACGGGTTTGCCGAGCTTGTCGGCCAGTGCGATTATCGTCCTGTTATGCTCGCGCAGCTCTTCCTTGCCCCTGACCATTCCCTGATCTATCATGAACTGATTGTTAATCAGCGGCTGTATCTCGAGATAATCGTAAAATGATGCGATTTTTTCAATCTCCTCCGGGCTTTTTCCTGCTGCGACCGCACGGTATACCTCACCTGCCTCGCATGCAGAGCCTATGATTATGCCCTCTCTGTGTTCCTGAATCACCGATTTCGGCAGTCTCGGCTTCTTGTAAAAGTACTGCAGATGTGAATATGACACGAGCTTATAGATATTCTTCAGACCTTCCTGCGTCTGCGCGATCAGTATTATGTGATTCGTCGGCTTTTTCTTGTAATCTATCGTGCCGTCTGCATTGCGGCAGTCTGCATCATCAAAGACATATCCCTCCATGCCGTATATTATCTTGATATTTACCGGATTTTCCTTGTCGCCGGCAAGCTTTTTTGCGGTCTTCGCAGCATCCGGAAAGCTCTGCACAACACCGTGATCGGTAATCGCAACGGCCGGCTGTCCCCATGCAGCTGCAGTCTTTACAAGATCCGCCACTTCGTTCAGCCCGTCCATAGCGCTCATTTTCGTATGGGCATGCAGCTCCACACGCTTCTGCGGACAGGTGTCCTTCCGCTGCTTCTTCGCAACCTTCTCTATGTTGTCGGCCATTATCGTCACGCAGTTATCAAATCTGTCCCACTGCGCCAGGCCCTGTATCCTGACACCGCTGCCGTCCTTGAGATGATTTTCTATATCGTCCCATTTCTCATTGAGAACAAACGCCTTCACGCATATGCTTGTTCTCTTGTCTGTGACAAAAAGACTTGCGAGCTTACTGTCATTCTTGGTGGTTCTGCTGTCCTTGGCAAAGACCTCACCCTCGATTACAACATTTCCGCTCTCTGATGTCACGTCGCCTATAGGCACCACTCTCCCGACAATCGGCCTGCCCATGATGAGATTGCCCTTTACTGGAACATAAACATTGCGGCGCCTGCCTTTGAACTGTCTGCCGCCGTTTCCGGAGCCGCCCGGGCCGTTTCCCTGACCTCCGAATGACGCTCCTCCCGATGAAGAATTCTTCTGCGCACCGCTGCCTGATGACGAACTGCCTCCGCCGGATTTTGCCGCAGCTGCACGCTCCTTTCGTTCATTATAGACAGCCTGCTCTTTTTCCTGCATCTGTCTGCCTGCCTTTTGGTAGGCCTCGGTGTGATTTGCAAAGCTCACCTCCACATCCATACCGAGGTCTCGTTTCAGAAGCATGCTGAATTTACCGGCAACCTCTTTGTTAAGTACCCTGACAGATAATTCACCCAGTGCGAATATTGTAAGCCTGCCGTCTGCAAGCTCCCATCTGTCTTCATATATTGTCTTGGTCACATGTGCATATTTTCCGTTCACAATTGCAATCATGTGGCCTATGTACTGCCCGACAGCTTCTTCAGGCGGCTGTATCAGGTCTTTGTATGTAAAGCTCAGATCTATACCCTTTACATGCGGCATTCTTCCCTGAAGTGACCGTCTGAACTTATCCACCGCCTCGTACGGCAGCACAAAATTGAGCTCTGATTCCAGCGACAGTCTTCCTGTTTCACTTGAAATCACAGCTCTTTTCATCTCAAATTTTATGTCTTCTTTCTTATAGTCTCCTATCTTGGAAAAGTCTATAGATTCTTCCAGTATCTGTTTCATATCCCTCCGCCGGTTCTGCTCATATTATGCCGGTATATTTATGTCGATTAATCATATTTCCTGCCAGATCCGTACTCCTGCGCCAGCTTTATGATTTCATCCGCTATTTCTTCTTCCTTAACGGTTTTAAGTATGCTGCCTTCTGCAAAAAGTACGCCCTTGCCTTTTCCGCATGCGACGCCTATATCCGCGCCCTTTGCTTCTCCCGGACCATTGACGGCGCATCCCATGACTGCAATCTTGAGATTCCTTATACCGCTGTCCTGAAGAGCCTCCGCACGATTTTCTATCTCTGAAGCTATCATCTGCAGATCGACCTCCGTACGCCCGCACGTCGGACACGAAACGATTTCAATCCGATCCTTTCTCAGACCGACCGCCGCCAAAAGCTCCTTTGCAAAAATAACCTCCTCCACGGGATCCGCTGTAAGCGATACCCTCATAGTATCGCCTATACCTGAAAGCAGAAGCGCACCTATCCCTGCGGCTGATTTCACCTTGCCTCTTCTCAGAGTGCCCGCCTCTGTGACTCCTATATGCAGAGGATAAGGTGACTTTTCATCTACGATTCTGTATGCATCGAAATTCATCCTGACATCGGATGACTTGAGTGAAATAACTATATCATCAAAATCGTATTTTTCGAGCAGCGCAGCATTCCTGAGCGCACTTTCCGCAAGACCCTCTGCAGTGACTGCGCCGTATCTTGCGAGTATATCCTTTTCAAGAGATCCCGAATTGACACCCACTCTTATCGGTATACCGGCTTTCTTTGCCTTGTCCGCCACCTTTTTCACATTTTCCTCTGAGCCGATATTGCCCGGATTGATTCTTATCTTGTCTGCGCCTGCATCTATCGCTCTGAGCGCCAGCCTGTAATCAAAATGTATATCAGCAACAAGCGGAACGTGCGCTTTGCGCTTTATCTGAGCAAAGGCATCCGCCGCATCCTCATCCGGCACGGCAAGCCTTATTATCTCACAGCCTGCCTCCTCCAGCCTCTTTATCTGGGCTATGCATGCGTCGGCATCCGATGTCGGTGTGTTAGTCATTGACTGTATCGAAACCGGACTTCCTCCGCCTATCTGCACGCCGCCGCAGAAAACACTTTTTTTCATACTGCACCTTCCTTTTAAAATCTCAGGCTATCCGCCGGTCTCCCGGCATTCACGCTACGAAAACAGCGGAACGATAAATTTGATGATATCGTTCCATGTTACAACCACCATCAGCATCATCAGCAGGACTATCCCTATGAAATGTACTTTTCCCTCCATTTCATCAGTCATATGATCTCCCGTAATCTTGCGTATCAGCAGAAACAGCAGCCTGCCTCCGTCCAGTGCCGGCAGCGGCAGCATGTTCATTATCGCCAGATTGAGACTCAGCAGTGCAGACAGATAGACCACATATATCACACCTGCCTTTGCCGTATCATTGACAACATATACTATGCCCACCGGTCCGCTGAGCTCTTTAATGGAAACCTTGCCCGTTACGAGCTGCTTGAGCACATCGTACATGGTTACAGCCATTTTTCCTGTGTTCTTTATGCCCGAGGTCACTGAAGTTCCGAGATTATGCTCTACATGAGGCTTTATGCCGATTTTTGCCCTCTTCTCTGTTTTATCATATTCTGTCATTACGGACATCGTCAGTTCGCTGCCGTCACGAAGCACCGTGACCTGGACCGCCTCGTTTTTTTTGCTGCCTATAACTGAAGTTATGTCACTCCAGCTGTCTGTCTTCTGTCCGTCGACAGCAGTAATCTGATCGCCTGCCTGCATTCCCGCTTCATAAGCCGGCGAATCGTCGGTTATTTCATCCATCACTGTCGTTGCCTGCCCTGCCCAGAATGCTATTATTATCAGCAGCACCACTGCCGTGACAAGATTCATGAATGCACCTGCAGCCAGCACTATTGCTCTCTGCCATGCCGGCTTGTTGTTGAATGCTCTTTCATCTTCCGAGTCCTCGTCCTCGCCTTCCATAGCGCAGTATCCTCCTATCGGAAGTATTCTCAGCGAATACTGAGTTTCACCCCTCTGACGCTGAAAAAACGCCGGTCCCATGCCTATCGAGAATTCGTTGACTTTGACGCCGCACAGCTTTGCAGCCGCGAAATGCCCGAACTCATGCACAAATATGAGAACACAGAATATCAGGATTGCATATATTATCGTCATGGTTTTCCTCCTGCTTAAAACATATTCCTCATTTTCTCTCTTATCTTTCTGTCTTCTTCCAGTATCCCCTCTATGTCAAGATTCTGAACAGGATTATGCTCATCCATCACCTGCACGAGCGTATCCTGTATATCCGTAAACTTTATTTTTCCCTTAAGGAACATATCGACAAGCACTTCATTTGCACCGTTAAGCACAACAGGATAACTGCCGCCGACTCTGCATGCCTCGTATGCCAGTCCTATCGTTCTGAAAACCTCTGAATCCGCCGGATAAAACGTCATGCCGTCTCTGAGCGAGAAAAAATCCAGGCTTTTCATCGAGGATGTCATTTCCATACGCTCCGGGTATGAAAGTGCATATGCTATAGGCACTCTCATATCAGGCACTCCCATCTGCCCTATCACACTGCCGTCGCAGTACTCGACTGCCGAATGCAGTATGCTCTGCGGATGAACAACAATCTGTATTTTTTCAGCCGGCAGATCAAACAGCCACTTTGCTTCTATCACCTCAAGACCCTTGTTCATCATCGTAGCAGAGTCCACGGTTATTTTTCTGCCCATCGACCAGTTCGGATGAGCCAGTGCCTGCTCCAGCGTCACATTCGCAAGCTGCTCTGCGCTGTATCCGCGGAAAGGTCCGCCCGATGCTGTCAGGATAAGCCTCCTGATTCTGTTGCCGGCACTGCCCTGAAGGCACTGAAAAACAGCACTGTGTTCACTGTCTACCGGCAGCAGCTTCACACCCTTGCGCTTTACAGCATCCATCACGAGCTGTCCGCCGACCACCAGCGTCTCCTTATTCGCAAATGCGATATCCTTCCCTGCCTCTATGGCAGCCATCGTAGGTTCAAGACCCCGCATTCCCATCAGGGAATTGACGACCATATCGCAGCCCTCCATTGAAGCTATCGCTTTCAGGCCTTCATCGCCATGATAAAATTCTGTTTTTCTGTATTCCGCTGAAAGTGCGGCGGCGTCCTCTTCCCTTGCCACGCATACCGCTTCAGGTGAAAATTCATCAATCTGTTTTCTCAGCAGTTCTATGCTGCTCGCACATGAAAGCGCCGCCACAGAGAATCTTTCTCTGTTTCCTGCTATTACATCAAGACACTGAGTCCCTATTGAACCCGTACTGCCAAGAATCGATATTTTTTTCATTTAGATCTCCATTCCGCCGCCGTCAGCCGGCGTCATACAAACGTCTTCTGTCTGCATCACTGCTTCTTTCCGCCCGCCATTTCATTTATGCCTGCAGCTGCACATCTGTCTGCTGCATTTCTGTCTGCTGCTGCATTTTTTCTGCCGGGCAGGTATTCCTGCGTTTTTTACCGCATATGATTTATGCCATATGCTCCATAACAAGCACTATATAATAATAAACCATCGGTCCCGTAAAAAGAACACTGTCGAATCTGTCGAGTATACCGCCGTGACCCGGAATAAGATTACCGTAGTCCTTGATTCCCATCTTTCTCTTGAATATCGATGCCGTCAAATCTCCGAACTGCGAAACTATACCGCCGAGCACGCCTATTATCAGGCAGTGCACGAAAACATCCGGCATGAAAAACCAGCCGAACAGCCCGCTGAGCACAACACTTCCGAGTATTCCTCCGATTGAGCCCTCTATGGTTTTCTTAGGGCTTATCTTAGGGCACAGCTTGTGCTTTCCGAGAAGGTATCCGCTGAAATATGCCATGATATCCGTTCCGAATGCAGTTATAACTATCAGCCATATCATCAGGCTGTAGTCTGTCCTGTCCACAAGCGTCACATGGAACGAAAAAAACACAACGTAAAATATCCCTGTGATTGTCGCCATCGCATCCGCAAGGTTCCTTTTATCTATTTTGAAAAGATACAGCAGACTTGCCAGCACTACTCCGAAAAACCACAGCATGAACCATTCCCTGTGATCCCCGCCGAAAAGCTCAGCCGCATAAAGAGCCACTGCCGCTGCGCACGCTATGGCATAGCTGGGCTTTACATCTATCGCATGAAATCCGTTGTAAAACTCTCTTACTCCCATCAGACCTATACAGAGGCACGCCGCAAACAGCACATATCCTCCGAAAAAAAGGATTGCCAGCAGCGGCACCATTATAATCCCGGACAAAACTCTGGTTTTCATTACTTGTCTACCTCCGAATCTTTTCTTCCTCCGAATCTTCGTTCCCTGCTCTGATAATCAGCGATAGCTTTTTCATACTCCTGCGGAGTGAAATCAGGCCACATCACCTGAGGAAAAACGAGCTCGCTGTATGCGCTCTGCCACAGCAGGAAATTGGAAAGTCTCAGCTCGCCGCTTGTCCTGATGATAAGCTCCGGATCCGGAACGTCAGCATGCAGTTTCCCTGTGCTGAGCTCCTCCGATATCATTTCATCCGTAATATCCCCGGGAGCGATTTCCCCGCGCTGTACTTTCTCGCTTATTGTCTGCACGGCCTTTCTTATTTCGTCCCTGCCTCCGTAATTCAGTGCTATATTGAACTGAAGGCCGGTATTGTTTTCTGTATCCCTCAGCGTTCTCTCCAGGCTTTTCACTGCGTCATCCGGCAGCTTTGAATAGTCACCCAGCACTCTTACGCGGACATTGTTGCGGACCAGCTCTTTAAGATCGCTTTTCACATATGTAACCAGAAGCTTGAAAATTCCCGACACCTCCGCAGCCGATCTTTTCCAGTTTTCTGTGGAAAATGCATATACGGTAAGGTATTTTATCCCCAGCTTATCCGAATGGTCCACTATTTTTTTCATTGCCTTCATTCCGGCATTATGACCCGCCAGTCTCGGCAGCCCTCTTTCTTTTGCCCATCTGCCGTTGCCGTCCATTATTATCGCAACATGCTGCGGCATTTTTTCTCTGTCAAGCATATATAAATTCCTTGTATATTTCCTGTTTTTCTCCGAAAATTCTCTGAATCTCCCCGAAAGCTTCGGAAAATCCTTAAAAATTTGCAAATAGATGTGACTGTTCGGCCACATCTATTGTTTTCTTTATTATTCTTATATGATTTTCATCATGTCTTCAGTCTGCGAATCTCACAGAATACATTTTATCCACTCATGATGCATCCTGTTCACTGAAATTCTGACTGCCGGGTGCATATCTGCCGCTGCAGCCGCACCCCGTACTGCCTTCAAATGCTCTCCGGCATTATACCTCCATGATTTCCTTTTCTTTTGCCGCCACGATAGCATCGATATCCTTGATTGCCTTGTCGATAATCTTCTGGATATCGTCGAGTGTGCTCTTTGCATCGTCTTCTGTAAAATCGCCGCTCTTTTCCATCTTCTTGACTTTGTCATTGGCCTCTCTTCTGAGGTTTCTTACGGCCACCTTGTCGTCCTCACCGAGCTTCTTTACAGTCTTTGTAAGCTCTTTTCTTCTTTCTTCCGTTACCTGTGGAATCTGAAGTCTTATCACCTTGCCGTCGTTAGCCGGCGTTATTCCGATATTTGCCGCATTGATTCCCTTTTCAATCTCCGGAATGCTCTTCGGATCGAACGGTGAAATCAGCAGAGTTCTCGGTTCAGGAACGGATATGTTTGCGAGAGCCTTCAGCGGTGTCTGTGCTCCGTAATATTCAACCATTACCTTGTCGACTATCGCAGCATTCGCACGTCCTGCTCTTACTGTTCCCATTTCTTCTTTCAGTACATTCAAGCTTTTTTCAATTTTGGCTTCCAGATTTTTTAAGTCAAAATCACTCATTTTTTCTCCTCCAATTTTATTTAACAATCGTTCCTATTTTCTCACCGCATACGGCCTTCATCACATTGCCTTCATCAGCCAGTCCGAATACATGGATAGCGATATTATTATCTCTGCACAGCGATGCGGCTGTAGAATCCATAACCTTCAGATCCTTCTCCAGCACCTCGCGGTGTGTGAGCGTATCATATTTCACAGCGTTCGGATTTTTCTCCGGATCATCGGAATATACTGCATCGACTTTCTTTGCCAGCAGAATCACCTCTGCATCTATCTCAGCTGCTCTGAGTGCCGCCGTCGTATCTGTCGAGAAGAACGGATTTCCCGTACCTGCACCGAATATCACGACCTTGCCGTTCTCGAGATGGCTCATCGCCTTTCTTCGCACATACGGCTCTGCAACCTCGCGCATCTCTATCGCGGACTGTACTCTCGTAGGTACGCCCTCAGCTTCAAAGGCATCCTGAAGTGCCATGGCATTCATCACCGTTGCGAGCATGCCCATGTAGTCTGCGGTGGCTCTGTCCATGCTTTTACTGGTTCTGCCTCTCCAGAAATTGCCGCCTCCGACTACGACTGCAACCTGCACTCCCATATCTGTAACTTCTTTTACCTGCAGCGCCACTTTTTTCAGCATATCCTCATTAATGCCGAAATGATCCTCGCCCGCCAGGGCTTCTCCGCTGATTTTAAGCAGCACCCTCTTGTATTTTGCCTTCATAATCAACTCCTACTAAAGCCCATATATCTCCGGGCATTTTTTTAATTACATTACGCTTAGTATACCACAAAACATTTGTATGTGCTACTGTCACAATGCCGCCTTTTGAAAAAAACAGAATTAAAA
>CAVECM010000025.1:0-26943 GCA_963614095.1 Bacteroidaceae bacterium | reverse complement strand
CATGGTCAACGTGACCGATTGTTCCGATATTAATATGCGGTTTAGTTCTTTCAAACTTCTGTTTTGCCATTTTTGTTCTCCTCTCTTTTCAAATCCGCACGAGCGAATCAAAAGACTTATGCCGCAGCAGCATATTTAAACATACTGCTGCGTAAATTAAATAATTACTTATTGATGGATGCAACTAAGCTGTCCGGTAATTTTTCAAAGTGGTCAAACTGCATAACATACACGCCTCTGCCCTGTGTTTTGGATCGAAGATCTGTTGCATATCCGAACATTTCGGATAATGGCACATATCCCCTTACAGCTACTGCGCCGTTATTCATGTCTGAACCTTCAATTCTTCCGCGTCTTGAACTGATGTCTCCGATTACATCTCCCATATATTCTTCAGGGACAGTAACTTCAACTTTGAATATAGGCTCAAGCAGCACCGGATTTGCCTTCTTTGCAGCTTCTCTGAATGCCATCGATGCCGCAATCTTGAATGCCATTTCTGAGGAGTCAACCTCATGGTATGAACCGTCATACAGTTCTACACCGACATCCACAACCTGATATCCTGCAACAGGACCGGTCTGCATTGCTTCCTTGATTCCTTCTTCAATCTTAGGTATATATTCCTTCGGAATAGCTCCTCCGACGATAGAATTCTTGAATTCGAATCCCTCGCCCGGTTCCTTCGGATAAACCTTGATTTTTACATGTCCGTACTGACCACGACCACCTGACTGTTTTGCATATTTGTGATCTACATCTGCATTCGTTGTTATAGTTTCTTTGTAGGAAACCTGTGGTTTACCAACATTGGCTTCGACTTTAAATTCTCTTAATAATCTATCCACAATAATTTCCAGATGCAATTCACCCATTCCGGCTATGATTGTCTGTCCGGTATCTTCATTAGTATAAGTCTTGAATGTAGGGTCTTCCTCTGCAAGTTTCGCAAGAGCAATACCCATTTTTTCCTGTCCGGCTTTAGTCTTAGGCTCGATAGCAATTTCAATTACCGGATCAGGGAATTCCATTGACTCTAATATTATTTCATGTTTTTCATCACAGAGAGTATCACCTGTAGTGGTTACCTTAAGACCTACTGCTGCAGCAATGTCACCGGAGTATACCTTTTCGATATCTTCTCTCTTATTTGCATGCATCTGAAGAATTCTGCCCACTCTTTCTTTCTTGCCCTTTGTTGAGTTGTACACATATGAACCTGCTTCCAGTGTTCCTGAATAAACTCTGAAGAATGCAAGCTTACCCACAAACGGGTCAGCCATAATCTTGAAGGCTAAAGCGGAGAACGGACCGTCATCATCTGCAGGTCTTTCCTCTTCTTCCTCTGTGCCCGGTACGATTCCCTTGATAGGAGGGATATCTAACGGTGACGGCATATAGTCAAGTACAGCATCGAGCATCATCTGCACGCCTTTGTTTCTATAAGCCGAGCCACATGTCATAGGAACCATTTCTCCTGCGATAGTGGCTTTTCTGATAACCTTTTTGATTTCTGCCTCTGTTATTTCCTCACCTTCAAGGAACTTAATCATGAGATCTTCATCCATCTCGGCTACTGACTCAAGTAAAGATTCCCTCCATTCGTCTGCAAGGTCCTGCAGTTCCTCAGGGATATCTGTTTTCTCGAATTCCTTGCCCAGGTCATCCTTATATATCTCTGCTTTCATTTCTACCAAGTCGATGATTCCTACAAATGAGTCTTCTTTTCCTATTGGCAGCTGAACAGGTACGGCATTAGCCTTTAATCTGTCCTTAACCATATTAACGACCCTGAAGAAATCAGCTCCCAGGATATCCATTTTATTTACGAATATCATCCTTGGAACACCGTACTTTTCTGCCTGTCTCCAAACGGTTTCAGACTGCGGTTCAACCCCGCCCTTTGCGCAGAGTACAGTAACGGCTCCGTCTAATACACGGAGTGAACGTTCTACTTCTACGGTAAAGTCTACGTGTCCCGGTGTATCTATGATATTAATTCTGGTATCTTTCCATTGGGCTGTAGTAGCAGCAGAGGTAATTGTTATACCACGCTCCTGTTCCTGTTCCATCCAGTCCATAGTAGCTGCGCCCTCATGGGTTTCGCCAAGTTTATGAGTTCTTCCCGTATAGAACAGTATTCTCTCCGTGGTAGTCGTTTTTCCGGCATCTATATGTGCCATAATTCCAATATTTCTAGTCTTTGCTAACGGAAAACTTCGTTTTGACATATTATCCTCCTTTCTGCTCTGTATATTTCTGTCAATCGAATCATAAAATTACCAACGATAGTGAGCAAATGCTTTATTTGCTTCAGCCATCTTATGAGTATCTTCTTTCTTTTTAACCGATGCACCTGTATTGTTAGCTGCATCGATAAGTTCTTTTGCCAGTCTGTCTGACATAGTTTTCTCGCCTCTAGCTCTTGTGTACTTAGTAAGCCATCTGAGTCCCAGTGTCTGACGTCTGTCAGCTCTTACTTCGATAGGAACCTGGTAGTTGGCACCACCAACACGTCTTGCTTTTACTTCAAGAACAGGCATAATGTTGTTCATAGCTTTTTCGAATACTTCCAGAGGTTCCTCGCCTGTATCGTTCTTCACTTTATCAAAAGCCTCATAAACGATTTTCTGAGCGACTCCCTTCTTTCCATCCAGCATAATACTGTTAATAAGCTTCGTAACTACGACGCTTCCGTATACCGGATCCGGAAGAACTTCTCGCTTTGGTACGTTTCCTTTTCTTGGCACGTCTCTTCCCTCCTTGTTTGATTTTAAGTCGGTACTCGTCAGCAGTACGCGGTTATTCTTCGGGCAGCTTATACCGCGGCCTTACTCCGTATACTGTTTCCGCGGTGCCCTGTATTTATCTGTCTTCGGACAATCAGTCATCCGATTATTCATAAAAAGGGCACTTAAATTTACCGATTACTACTTCTTAGGTCTCTTAGCTCCGTATTTGGATCTGGCCTGTCTTCTGTCTGCTACACCTGCAGTGTCTAATGTTCCTCTTACGATGTGATATCTTACACCCGGCAGGTCTTTTACTCTGCCGCCTCTGATGAGTACAACACTGTGTTCCTGAAGATTATGTCCGATTCCCGGAATATATGCTGTTACTTCGATACCATTAGTAAGACGAACTCTCGCAACTTTTCTCAGAGCTGAATTAGGCTTCTTAGGTGTAACTGTTTTTACTGCAGTGCAAACGCCTCTTTTCTGCGGCGAATTAACATCTGTAGCAACTCTTTTGAGTGAGTTCATACCTTTGTTGAGAGCCGGTGCAGTTGATTTCTTTTCACTGCTTGTTCTGCCCTGACGTACTAATTGGTTAATTGTAGGCATCCTTTTTCTCCTTTCCTGGTAAAATAAAATATGTCAGCCTCGAACAATAAAGCTCAAAGCTAACATATATTTTATCATGTTATTCTCTATCGTGTCAACAAAATTTATTGTCATTTTTATGCTTCATACGGATGCTTTCTGTCCTTGAATGATGAAAGAGTTGCTCCCCTCTGATCTTTTCTTGCAATGAACAGGCTTCCCGTAGCCTTGCCGCAGAGTATAGGCGGCTCACAGGCCTGTGCTGCAGTTCCGGGTGTAGCAACATTCGACAAATCCGCATCAGTTCTGTCAAGTTGTGTAGCAACTTTCCATGCCTCAAACTGGCAAGTATATGACTGGTTGCCGACTTTTTCAATCCAGCCGTGATATTCCATGAAGTCTCCGACATATACCGGAGCGAGGAATTCAACTTCCTTGTACCCCAGGAACAGGCTGATATCTCCATCTACATATACCATGAGTTCCGTGCCGACGTCCCCCCACTGATCAACAATTCTCGCACCATTTACTAATCCGCCCACGTAGTGTGCATCTTTTGCACTCATCATAAGATGATGAACCACTTTTTTACCAACCATGATGTTTTTCCCTTCCTTTTCTGCTCTGCCGCAGAATGTTATTAAACGTGTTTTTTCTAATTAATAAAGCAGTTCCGTCCCATATATTTTGGGACAAAACTGCTTTATGTCACAAAATTTTATTCAGCTAATTACTGTTTCCGTTTTTTATCAGAATTAGTCAGCGAATACTTTTGCCGGGTCAAGCGGCTCAACGTCGAGCTTCTTAACAATCTTTGAAACGTTTAACATGTGGATGTAGTCAACGTTTCCAGCTAAGATATTGTTGCCCCAAGTTCCGCATCCTTCTGATACTGCAGGTGATAATGCGTTAGTTTCAGGACCCCAAGCATCCGGTGTAGGCTGGTTAACCAGTACACGAGCTACAGGAATCTTTTCTCCGAAGTAAAGGATGTGTGCATCATCATTTGAATAGATACCAGCAGTGTGACCAGTACCGCCATCTTCATCCATGTTTCTGATAGCCATGTCAACAGCATCTTCAAACTTGTCATAGCTCTTTAATACTACAACAGGTCCCATGATTTCCTTACCAAGGATATCATCTTTACCTACGCCGTTAACCTTAAGTCCGATAACCTTTGTTCCTTCTGGAAGGTTATATCCGGCAGCTTCAGCGATAACGTTAGTATCTTTACCAACTAAGCCCGGCTTAACTTTTCCGTTTTCGAATAAAGCATCACGGAATTTATCAACATCAGCAGCGTTATCAAATATAACAGCGCCAGCCTTTCTGAACTCTTCGAAGAATTCTGCTTCGAGATCTTCAGGGTAGAGCAGCAGGTTATCTCCATCGCAGAGAATTCCGTTGTCGCTTGCTACAGCGATAATTGACTGTTCTGCAGCATCCTTAAGATCATATCCTCTGTCGATGATTACAGGAGGGTTTCCAGGTCCTACGCCGTATGCTGGAGTACCGCTGGAGTAAGCAGCCTTAGTAAGTCCGGATCCGCCAGTAGCGATAACGAGGTCGCACTTAGCCATTAATTCCTGTGACTTTTCGATTGTAACGTCGTTTACAATCTGGATAAGGTCTTCAGGAGCACCGTTTGCAGCTAATGTCTCACGAATGAGGTCAACAGTTTTTGTTGAAGTCTTTTCTGCACGTGGAGCAGGTGAAATGATTATAGCATTCTTACCTTTTAATGCGTGCATGAAGTTTCCGAGCGGAGTTACTGTAGGGTTAGTTGCAGGGGAGATAGCTCCGATAACACCGATTGGGTGAGCAGCTTCAATAAGACCGATTGATGGATCTTCATTGATGATTCCTACTGATTTCTTATCTTTGAGATAATCCCAGAATGCAGCAGCTGTACCTGTGTTCTTGCCGATTTTGTCTTCGTAGCTTCCAAGTCTTGTTTCTTCTACGGCCATTTTTGCTAAAGGCTCTGCATTTTTATAAATTGTCTTTGCACACTCATAAACGAGTTTATCTACCTGTTCCTGAGTGTAGTCGCTGATCTGTTCGAACGCAGCACGCGCTCTGTCAATTTTGTTTTGAATAGTCATACTTATCAATCTCCTTTTTAATTTACTATTCTCGAAACTACTAAAACCAAAGTTGCTGTATCTGGTTTTTGTTATCTCAATTTGTTTATATTTTAGCATTTAGCATTCTTACTGTCAAGATGCATATGATGTATACATTGTATTTTCTAACTATTTTCACACTATTCAAAAGCCCTCAGCGGTTCTTATAAAATCCGCTGAGGGCTTGATTTCACTGCATTTTCGTCTTTCTTCCGTATTCTGTTTCAGAAATCTTCGGCGAATATGCGATATTTTTATGCATATTATGCAGAATAAGCATATCATTTATGCAGACATTATTCCCATTCCGTTGCCTCGTCTGAAATAATCGCTGCCCCTTCAGATTCTGCGGCATATTCTTCCGCAGCTGCCTGATTTTCATCAGTCTCTATGCCGGGAACGATATCTTCCATATCCTCTTCTTCCTCTTCCTGCATCTCCAGCTCTCGCTGCATAGCCTTGTATGCCTCTATAAGCGCAGTATTTACACCGTAATCAAGATCGATAGACCTGTATTTCTTCATACCTGTTCCTGCAGGTATAAGCTTACCGATTATGACATTTTCCTTCAGGCCCTGAAGCTTATCATTCTTTCCTTTGATAGCCGCATCTGTGAGAACCCTGGTTGTTTCCTGGAATGATGCAGCTGACAGGAATGAGTTAGTTGCCAGTGAGGCCTTTGTAATACCAAGAAGAAGTCTCTCAGCTTCGGCAGGTCTTCCGCCGTTTATCAGTGCAAGATCATTAGCTTCTTCAAGCTCGACTTTGCTGTACTGTCCTCCCGGAAGCAGATCAGTATCGCCCGGATCATTGACTTTGAACTTCGAAAGCATCTGTCCGACAATTACCTCAATGTGTTTATCGTTGATATCTACACCCTGCTGCTTATATACTCTCTGTACTTCCTTCAGCAGATACTGATATACGCCTTCCACACCGTTAAGTCTCAGTATATCTTTCGGATCAAGCGGACCTTTGGTAATATTGTCTCCGGCTAATATATAATCTCCCTCTTTGACGCATATTCTGGAGCCGTAAGGAATATCGTAAATCCTTTCTTCCTCACCTCTGACCTTAACCTGAGTCTTATTGTCCATTGTAGGATCTACAGATACTACTGTACCGTCTGCCTCGCATATTACAGCCAGTCCTTTAGGTTTTCTTGCTTCAAACAGCTCCTCTACTCTAGGAAGACCGTGCGTGATATCAGATCCGGCAACGCCGCCCGTATGGAATGTTCTCATTGTCAGCTGAGTACCCGGCTCACCGATGGATTGTGCCGCTGTAATACCGACAGCTTCACCTATATTCACGCTTTCACCTGTTGCAAGGTTTCGTCCGTAGCATCTTGCACATACGCCGCTTCTGCTGTGGCAGGTCATTACCGATCTGATTGCAACCGAATCAATACCTGCAGCCTCTATAGCCTCTGCAGCGTCCTCACTGATTTCACAGTCCTGCTCCACCAGAAGTTTTCCCGTCTCAGGATGATATATATCAAGCAGAGCGGTTCTGCCTATTATACGCTCCTTGAGCTTTTCTATAACCTCCTTGCCGTCAGTAAATGCTTTTACTTCTATACCTTCATCGGTTCCGCAGTCGTCTTCTCTTACGATAACGTTATGCGAAACATCTACAAGTCTTCTTGTCAGATAACCCGAGTCCGCTGTTCTGAGTGCGGTATCCGCCAGACCTTTTCTGGCTCCGTTTGTTGATATAAAGTATTCCAGTACTGATAATCCCTCTCGGAAGTTTGCCTTAATAGGAATTTCTATCGTTTTACCTGTAGCATTTGCCATCAGTCCGCGCATACCGCCTATCTGTCTTATCTGGTTTTTACTTCCTCGAGCTCCGGAATGTGCCATGATGAACAGGTTGTTGAGTGAATCCAGTGATTCCATCAGTGCGTCTGCAACATCGTCAGTGGTCTTATTCCATATGTTAATTACTTTTTCGTATCTTTCCTTATCGGCTATAAGACCTCTTCTGTATGCCATTTCGTATTTATCAACCAGCTTTTCGGAAGCATCTATGATTTCCTTCTTCTTTTCAGGAATCTCCATGTCCGAAATACTGATTGTAATAGCAGCTTTTGTCGAATAATGGAAGCCCATATCCTTTATGTAGTCCAGCATGAGAGCTGTTTCTGTATTGCCGTGTATTCTATAGCATCTGTCTATAATCTGACCGAGTTTTTTCTTATCGCACAGGAAATCAATTTCAAGTGAATACGGGTCAGCTTCTCTGTCTTCTACATAACCGAGATCCTGCGGAATCTGCTGATTGAATATAAAACGCCCTACAGTCGATTCCACCAGCTTGCCCCTCGTATCATTTTCGCCGGCATACATTCTTACTTTTACTCTCGCATGAAGACCGACCATACCTGTCTGATATGCCATCAGCATTTCAGACATATCGGTAAATACTTTTCCATCGCCCTTTTCCGCATCAGAAGTTCTTTTGCCCTCTTCCTGACCCGGATGAGTAAGGTAGTAGCTTCCCAGAATCATATCCTGCGTAGGAGTTGTAATAGGCGATCCGTCCTTCGGCGCCAGAATATTATTTACAGAAAGCATAAGGAATCTTGCTTCTGCCTGTGCCTCTACCGAAAGCGGCACATGCACTGCCATCTGGTCTCCGTCGAAGTCCGCATTAAACGCCGTGCAGGCCAGCGGATGCAGCTTTATAGCCTTGCCTTCCACCAGTACCGGTTCGAAAGCCTGTATACCCAGTCTGTGCAGGGTCGGAGCACGGTTAAGCATTACAGGGTGTTCTTTAATAACATCTTCAAGCACGTCCCATACCTCAGGTCTTACTTTTTCGACCATTCGTTTTGCGCTCTTAATGTTATGAGCATTTTTGTTTTCCACGAGCTTCTTCATAATAAACGGCTTGAAAAGCTCGAGTGCCATTTTCTTAGGCAGACCGCACTGATAGAATTTCAGTTCCGGTCCGACAACGATTACGGAACGTCCGGAGTAGTCTACACGTTTTCCCAGCAGATTCTGTCTGAATCGTCCCTGTTTTCCCTTGAGCATATCCGACAGCGATTTGAGCGGTCTTGATCCCGGTCCTGTTACCGGTCTTCCTCTTCTGCCGTTATCTATAAGGGCATCTACAGCCTCCTGGAGCATTCTCTTTTCATTTCTGACTATGATATCCGGTGCCCCCAGCTCAAGAAGTCTGTTGAGTCGGTTGTTTCTGTTTATCACACGTCTGTATAAGTCATTCAGGTCTGAAGTTGCAAACCTTCCGCCGTCAAGCTGTACCATAGGTCTGAGATCCGGCGGGATTACAGGAATCACTTCGAGGACCATCCATTCAGGTCTGTTTCCTGAAAGTCTGAGAGCCTCGATTACCTCAAGTCTTCTTACTATTCTTACCTTTTTCTGACCTGTTGCATTTACCAGTTTTTTGCGTAAATCTGCAGACAGTTCCTCAAGATCTATCTGCGCAAGGAGTTCTCTGACTGCCTCTGCACCCATTCCGGCTTTAAAATTATTTGCCGGATTATCTTTTGCCTCTCTGTACTGAGCTTCAGTAAGTATTTCTTTATATGCAAAATCAGTGTTGCCCGGATCTGTCACAATGAAGTTTGCAAAGTAAAGGACTTTTTCGAGTGTTCTCGGTGAAATGTCAAGAACCAGTCCCATTCTTGACGGGATACCCTTGAAATACCAGATATGCGAAACAGGAGAAGCCAGTTTGATATGACCCATTCTTTCTCTTCTTACCTTCGCCTTGGTTACCTCGACTCCGCATTTGTCACAGATAATACCTTTGTATCTTATTCTTTTATATTTGCCGCAGTGGCATTCCCAGTCTTTTGTCGGTCCGAATATCTTTTCACAGAAAAGCCCGTCCTTTTCAGGCTTGAGAGTTCGGTAGTTTATAGTTTCAGGCTTTGTAACCTCTCCGTATGACCATTCCAGTATTTTTTCCGTGGATGCCAGCCCAATCTGCAGAGACTCGAAATTATTCAACTCATAATTATTGTTATCACTCATCGGTCACTTCCCCTTTCCTATACTTCTTCCGACGTTTCTTCTGCCTGTTCTGATTCATCAAATTCCTCATCATCCGATTCATCATCTGCAGTCTCATCATCATATTCGTCATCTTCAAGGTCTTCGTCCTCGATGTCATCATATTCGTCATCTTCAACAATCATGATTTCGTCGTCATCATATTCGTCGTCTTCGCCTTCAGGTTCTTCCCCTTCTATGTCAGCTATTCTTTCCAGTCCCGGCAGATCCTCTGTCTCATCGGCCTCCTTGATATCGATTTCCTCGTTATCTTCGGTAAGCACCTTTACGTCCAGACACAGACTCTGCATTTCCTTGATAAGTACCTTGAAAGATTCCGGTATTCCCGGTTCCGGAATATTCTCGCCCTTTACAATAGCCTCGTAGGTCTTCACACGACCCACGATGTCATCGGATTTGACAGTCAGTATTTCCTGAAGTGTATATGCTGCTCCGTAAGCTTCCAGAGCCCATACCTCCATCTCTCCGAAACGCTGTCCGCCGAACTGTGCTTTTCCTCCCAGAGGCTGCTGCGTAACAAGTGAGTACGGGCCAGTGCTTCTGGCATGGATTTTATCATCAACGAGATGGTGAAGCTTGAGCATGTACATATAGCCTACTGTTACAGGATTATCGAAATATTCTCCGCTTCTTCCGTCTCTGAGGCGCAGCTTGCCGCTCTTGTCATATCCGTTTTCTTCAAGCAGCTGAATTATATCCTTCTCTGTAGCTCCGTCAAATACAGGCGTTGCAATATACCAGCCCTTTGTTTTCGCCGCAAGTCCGAGATGTACCTCAAGAACCTGTCCGACATTCATTCGTGACGGTACGCCGAGCGGATTCAGCATGACCTGAAGCGACTGGCCGTTTTCCATGAACGGCATATCTTCTTCAGGGAGTATTCTTGAAATTACACCCTTGTTTCCGTGACGTCCGGCCATCTTGTCTCCGACGCTTATTTTTCTCTTTGTTGCGATATAGCATCTTACGAGTTTATTTACTCCCGGCGGCAGCTCATCGCCGTTGTCTCTTGAGAATACTTTTACATCAACCACTATACCGGTCTCACCGTGAGGAACTCTCAGCGATGTATCTCTTACCTCTCGTGCTTTTTCTCCGAATATTGCTCTGAGAAGTCTCTCTTCTGCTGTAAGTTCAGTTTCTCCCTTAGGTGTAACCTTGCCTACAAGAATGTCTGAAGAATTGACCTCTGCGCCCTTTCTTATTATGCCTTCCTCATCAAGATCTTTAAGTGCATCTTCACTGACATTCGGGATTTCTCTTGTTATTTCTTCCGGTCCGAGTTTTGTGTCTCTTGCCTCTGCCTCGTATTTCTCAATATGAATAGACGTAAGTACGTCCTCCATTATGAGTCTTTCATTCAGGATTATAGCGTCCTCGTAATTGTATCCTTCCCAGGTCATGAATCCGATAAGCAGATTCTTTCCGAGTGCTATTTCACCGTTTTCTGTCGACGGACCGTCAGCGATTACTTCTCCCTGCTCCACGTGCTCGCCGTTGAACACAATAGGTCTCTGGTTTATGCATGTACCCTGGTTTGAACGTTTGAATTTGAGAAGTGTATATACATCCTTGCCTTCTCCGTCATCACGCAGCACTATTATCTTGTCCGCATCAACAAAATCAATTGTTCCGGCGTGTTTTGCAATTATTACCACGCCCGAGTCTTTTGCCGCCTTATGCTCTATACCGGTTCCGACAATAGGCGCCTCCGTAACGAGAAGCGGTACTGCCTGTCTCTGCATGTTCGCTCCCATCAGCGCTCTGTTCGCATCGTCATTTTCAAGGAACGGAATCATCGCAGTTGCGACAGATACTACCTGCTTAGGAGATACGTCCATATAATCAACAACTTCTCTCGGTACGAGGTCGATTTCTCCGCCCACTCCTCTTGCTGCAACCTTAAGATTTGCAAAATGTCCTTCGGAATCAAGAGGCTCGTTGGCCTGTGCTACGATTTTGTCTTCCTCATCATCTGCCGTGAGATAATGTATTTCTTCTGTGACGCGTCCTGTTGCCTTGTCAACTACTCTGTACGGAGTTTCAATAAAACCGTATTCATTGACGATACCATATGTCGTAAGGGAGCCGATAAGTCCGATATTCGGACCTTCCGGAGTCTCTATCGGGCACATTCTGCCATAATGCGAATGGTGAACGTCTCTAACCTCGAATCCGGCTCTTTCTCTGGAAAGTCCGCCCGGACCCAGTGCCGAAAGTCTTCTCTTATGTGTGAGCTCAGCCAGCGGGTTGTTCTGGTCCATGAACTGTGACAGCTGTGAACTTCCGAAGAATTCTTTTACTGCAGCAGTTACCGGCCTGATATTCATGAGCCCCTGCGGAGTAACCTCAGAAATATCCTGAGTAGTCATTCTTTCTTTTATTGTTCTCTCCATCCTGGAAAGCCCGATTCTGATCTGGTTCTGAAGAAGCTCGCCTACGGTTCTGAGTCTTCTGTTTCCGAGATGGTCTATATCATCTATGTTTCCTATTCCGTAATTCAGGTTGAGAAGATAACTTACCGATGCTATCACATCTGCAACCAGAATATGCTTAGGAGAAAGTTCATTCTTCCTGTATCTGATGGCTTCTTTTACGGATTCCTGATCATCATTTTCCTTAAGAATATCCATAAGAACAGGATAATAAACTTTTTTAGGGATTTTGATATCTGAAATATCAAAATCTATATATGTATCGATATCAACGAATTGATTTCCTATTACTTTGGTCACTCTGCCGTCTTCTGCAGGGCTTTCGACCATTACAAATTCCACTCCGGCATTTTCAATCTGTCTCGCCAGTGTCTTGTCCGCCTTTTGTCCTGCCTCTGCGATGATTTCTCCGGTATTCGGATCTATGACATCCTCAGCAAGTTTATTGCCTACAAGTCTGTTGAAAAGCCCGAGCTTTTTATTGTATTTATATCTTCCTACCTTCGCCAGGTCATATCGTTTAGGATCAAAAAACATTGAATTGAACAGTGACTGCGCACTCTCGAGAGTAGGCGGTTCACCAGGTCTCAGTTTTTTGTATATTTCCTTCAGACCTTCCTCGAAATTGGTAGTTGTATCTTTCTCAAGTGTTTTCAGGAGTCTCGGCTCCTCACCGAACGTGTCGATTATCTCCTGATTGCTTCCCAGTCCCATTGCTCTGAGAAGCGTAGTTACAGGCTGTTTTCTTGTCCTGTCGACTCTGACGGAAATTATTTCATTAGAGTCTGTTTCATATTCAAGCCATGCTCCTCTGTTAGGAATAACAGTTGTGAAAAACAGGTTCTGGCCTGATTTATCTATTTCTTTATCATAATACGGTCCGGGTGAACGTACGAGCTGAGTAACTACAACTCTCTCCGCTCCATTATAGATAAAAGTACCCTTTTCAGTCATCAAAGGAAAATCTCCCATGAAAACTTCCTGTTCTTTTACTTCCCCGGTTTCCTTATTTACCAGACGTACTCTTACTTTTAACGGAGCTGCGTAGGTGACATCCCTCTCTTTGCACTCTTCCTGACCGTATTTAGGCGGATCTGTAAGAGAGTAGTCAATGAATTCGAGGGCAAGATTGTCTGCATAGTCCTTTATCGGAGAAACATCCTCAAAAACTTCGCGAAGGCCTTCCCGTACAAACCAATCATATGAATCTGTCTGAATCTGTATCAGATTCGGCATCTCTGCCACTTCATTGATTTTAGAAAAGGTCATTCGTTCTTTCCTACCTAATTTTATCGGATTTGGCATAGTCATCACTCCTTATATTTTTAACAAATTATATTTGCAGGGCAGTTTATTATGATACCATAAAGTTGTCAAACCGTCAATAGTTTCGGAATATTTTAATTATCCTTTTTATGAATATGCAAATAATGCACATATTGCCTTGCCGGCAGTCAGATTCTTCTGCCGCATATTTCTTACAAAAACGGCAGATGACAATAATATGCCATCTGCCTCAGTGTTTTTATCTTTTAATAAATCAGCCTTATTTGAGTTCTGCAACTGCTCCGACTTCTTCAAGCTGTGCTTTGTATCCTTCTGCTTCAGCTTTTTCGCATCCTTCTTTAACATTTGAAGGAGCTCCGTCAACCAGTGCCTTAGCTTCCTTAAGACCTAAGCCTGTGATTTCTCTTACAGCCTTGATAACCTTAATCTTCTCTGCTCCAACTTCCTTAAGAACAACTGTGAACTCAGTCTGTTCTTCAGCTGCTGCGCCGGCACCGTCTGCTGCTGCCACAACAACTCCTGCTGCTGCAGATACTCCGAATTCTTCTTCACAAGCCTTAACCAGCTCGTTTAACTCTAAAACTGACATTGCTTTTATAGCTTCGATTATCTGATCTTTGTTCATTTTATTTCTCCTTTATAATTATTTCAGTATTTTCTCATACCGATAACTTTCTTTAAGCCGTTAAGCTTCTGTATGGCGAAAGCTTGTCTCCGTATAGCTTCAGTCTCATACAGATGCATCTTCGACTGTCAGCAGAACTGCAGCTGCTTATGCTTCTTTCTGTTCTGCAATCTGTGCAACCACTCTTGCAAAGTTTGCAACAGGTGACTGGATGCTTCCCATGAATTTTGAAATGAGAACATCTCTTGACGGAATTGATGCGAGCTTCTGAATACCCTCTTTGTCATAGTATTCGCCTTCTACGACAGCACCTTTGAATTCCATCTTTTTGTATTCTTTCATTGCTCCGTCCAGAACTCTTGCGGGTGCAGTAGCATCGTCATAGCTGAAAGCAAATCCGCTTGGTCCTGCGAGAGTATCCTTGAGCACTTCGTATTCTGTTCCTTCAATTGCTCTGTTTACGAGAGTATTCTTATAAACAGTATAATCAACATCTGCTTCACGAAGCTTCTTTCTCATAGCATCAGCTTCTGCTACTGTGATTCCGATATAATCAACAACAACAACTGATGCAGCTCTCTCAAACTTGTCTTTTATTTCGTCAATTATTACTTGCTTCTGTTTGTAAGCTTCTTTCATTATCGCGCATTCTCCTTTCTAAAGAATCTTTTTCAGGTACGCTATAAAAAAACCTTGCCATCCGCAGGACAGCAAGGTAAATGTATTTACATTGTACCTCGGCGAGGCTATCGTTTAAAGCTGAAGCACTTAATTATTCTGCTCAGCTCCTCGCTGTCTACGGTCTATAATATTCTATTCCGTTTTGATACTATCCCAGTTTCATAGGATTAATCTTCACTCCAGGACCCATAGTCGGTGAAACAACTACACTCTTAAGGTACTGACCTTTTGCAGCTGCAGGCTTAGCCTTTATAATTGCACCGATGAGCGCCTCAAAGTTCTCAGTCAGCTTCTGTGCTCCGAATGAAGCTTTTCCTATAGGTGTATGGATAATATTCGCTTTGTCCAGTCTGTATTCAACCTTACCGGCTTTAACTTCCTGGATGGCTTTTGCTACATCCATTGTAACCGTGCCTGACTTAGGGTTAGGCATGAGTCCTTTCGGTCCCAGAAGTTTACCTAATCTGCCGACAACTCCCATCATATCCGGAGTTGCAACAACTACATCAAAGTCAAACCAGCCTTCGCTCTGGATTTTCTGAGCCATTTCCTCTGCTCCGACGAAATCTGCACCGGCTTCCTCAGCTTCAGTAGCCTTAGGGCCTTTAGCGAAAACCAGAACTTTCTTTGTTTTACCAACTCCGTGCGGAAGTACAATAGCTCCTCTGACCTGCTGATCGGCATGTCTGCCGTCAACACCTAATCTTGTGTGAAGCTCGATAGTCTCATCAAACTTGGCTTTAGCTGACTTTACAACTATCTCCATAGCCTGATCGACATCATATACTTCAGATTTGTTGAATTCCTTTACGGAATCCTGATACTTCTTTCCTCTTTTAGGCATTTCTTTCCTCCTCGTGGTATTAGCAACCGCATCTGCCGGATATACTCACAGACAATAAATTCTCTGCCGTAATCCCGTGCAGTCTCCCACTGTACTTTAGTCTTCGATTACGATTCCCATGCTTCTTGCAGTTCCCTTAATCATCTCTGTTGCTGATTCAAGGCTTGCCGCATTAAGATCCGGCATCTTTGTCTTTGCAATTTCTTCAGCCTGTGCTCTTGTGAGCGTAGCAACCTTTTTCTTATTAGGTTCGCCTGAAGCTGTATCAAGACCTGCTGCCTTTTTAAGTAATACTGCTGCAGGCGGTGTTTTGCAAATAAATGAAAACGAGTGATCTGCGTATACAGTAATTACTACCGGAATTATCATTCCAGGCTGATCCTGAGTTTTAGCGTTGAACTGTTTACAGAAATCCATAATGTTAACGCCGTGCTGACCTAAAGCAGGTCCTACAGGTGGTGCAGGGTTTGCATTGCCGGCAGGAATCTGAAGTTTGATATAACCTTCGATTTTCTTTGCCATTACTGTGTTCTCCTTTCTTTGTTATTCCCAAACAGGGTCATAAATTAATGTTTAAAGCCGGAGGTGCTAGATTTTATCAACCTGCGCGAAATCCAGCTCTACTGGCGTATCTCTTCCGAACATCGATACCTTCGCTTTGAGGGTCTGTTTTTCCATATTGACTTCCTCGACAACACCCATGAAATTCTCAAACGGTCCGTTGATAACTTTTACGGTATCGCCTACATCAATATCCATGTCGATATATATTTTCTCGATTCCCATTCTTCTTACTTCTTCAGTAGTAAGCGGAATAGGATCTGAACCATGTCCTACAAAACCTGTGACTCCCTGTGTATTTCTGACAAGATACCATGATTCATTTGTAACAATCATCTTAATCAGAACATACCCCGGAAACATTTTTCTGGTTTTAACCTTACGCTGTCCGCTCTTAACCTCGACAACGTCTTCCGTAGGCACTATCACGTCCAGAATCAGGTTCTGCATACCTCTGTTTTCAACGATTTTCTCGATATTCACTTTTACCTTGTTCTCATGACCGGAGTAAGTATGTACGACATACCATCTGGCTTCGCCGTCACCTCTGAGTCCCTCCAGTTCATCAAGGTTCAGTTTTTTTGTTTCATTGTTTTCAGACATTGTATATTTAAGCTCCTATCTTGCACGTTTTAGAAGCACACAGCTCTTATAGCCGCAAGTACACCCGTGTCAACTGCCCAAAATACAACTGCAAATGCTGCACAAGTAACAAGTACTACAGCTGTGAAAGAACCAAGTTCCTTCTTTGTCGGCCATACTACCTTCTTCATTTCAAGTTTAACACCCTTGAAATATTCCTTGATGCTTCCCTTTTTTCTTTTTCGGGTAGACGCTGCTGCTGCCTTCTGTCTTACCGTGCCGGTATTGCTGCCTTTATCTTTCGACGTTTTTGCCATGGCAATTCTCCCTTACTTCGTTTCTTTATGAAGTGTGTGTTTCTTGCAGAACTTGCAATATTTGTTCATTTCGATACGATCTGAAGTGTTCTTTTTATTCTTCATCGTATTGTAGTTTCTCTGCTTACATTCAGTGCATGCAAGTGTAACCTTTACTCTCATCTTATCTGTCCTCCGTTTAACTTAAAAGTAAGAGCAGCCTCTGCTCTTAATTGTTTATTTTCATAAAGTCGCTAAATAATTGTATATTACAGTGCTGTCAATGTCAAGATTTTTCGATAAAAAAGTCTCGTTCGGCATGGTTCGACGGTATATTAAAATATGCAAACAGGGGCAGACCTGTCTGCATATTTTCACATCACTTGCATATTATGATGTTCCGGCTTTAAAGCTTATTTATCGTCAGTTTTTTCTTCAGACTCAGTTTTTTCAGCTTCATCTGTCTTGCTTTCAGTCTTTTTCTCTTCTGCCTTATCGTCAGCCTTCGCCTCTGTCTTTTTTTCTTCCGGCTTATCTTCAGCTTTTGCCTCTGTCTTTGAATCCTTTGCCTCATCTGCTTTTGCGGCAGGCTTTTCAGCCGGTTTCTTCGGAGCCGGCTTCTTAACCTCAACATCTACCGAATCGACAACTTTCTCTGTCTGAGGCTCTGTATACTTCGGATTCATACTCAGACATTTCTTAGGGCAGGCCTCGACACATGCTCCGCACTGTATGCACTGCATTCTGTGGATCTCCCATTTTCCGGCTTTTCTGTCCACATTTATAGCATCTGCAGGGCATTTTCTGCCGCAGATACCGCACAGTATACACTTGTCTGCATCGATGTCAATGCTGCCTCTTGTTCTTTCCTGCCATTCTCGTTCCACTACAGGATACATGAGAGTTGCAGGCTTGTTGAATACGCTTTTCAATACTGTTTTCGCAAATTTAAAAGCTCCCATTAACTCTCACCTACCTTTCTGTACAACTGATGCAAGGGTCGATTGTCAGCACCATCATAGGCACATCTGCCAGATCGCAGCCCTGCAGAATTTTTACCAGCGCCGGAATGTTCATGTTGGTCGGTGTTCTGACACGCATTCTCTGTAAGAATTTCGTGCCTGCACCCTTTGCATAATAATATGCCTCGCCTCTCGGCTGTTCGATTCTGAGTGTGAACTCACCTTCGACAGGTCCCTTTACCGGTACATCGACAGGTCCGTCCGGAATCATTTCAACGGCTTTTCTTACCAGCTCTATCGACTGGAAGATTTCGCCTATTCTTACCTTGCATCTTGCATAGCAGTCACCTGCTTCTTCAAGCACAGGCTCAAAACCGAGTTCCTTATATACACCCATATTGTTGGTCATTCTCATATCCTGGTTCACGCCGGAACCTCTGGCTACAGGACCTACTGCACACAGTTCAATTGCATCCTCTTTTGACAGAACTCCGACACCGCAGGTTCTGTTCTTAACAGAATCATCTTCAATGAAAACATCTGTAATCTCTTTGATTTCAGCCTTTATTCCATCGAGTGTCTTCACGATTTCATTAAGAGTCTCATTGTCAATATCTTTTCTCATTCCGCCAACTTTACAGATTGAGAAAATAACCCTGCCGCCTGTTGTCTTTTCAAGTATATCAAGAATAGTTTCACGTATTCTCCAGCAATGCATGAACAGACTTTCGAATCCGAATGCATCTGCAAGCAGGCCGAGCCAAAGCAGATGGCTGTGCAGTCTTGACAGTTCATGCAGAATTGTTCTGAGATACTCTGCTCTTTCAGGAACCTTGATGTCCATAGCTCCTTCTATAGCGGCAGCGGAACCCCAGCCGTGACCAAAGCTGCAGATACCGCAAATACGTTCTATGACATATACCATTTCGGTATATTCCCTTTTTTCCACCAGCTTTTCCAGTCCTCTATGGATAAATCCGATAGATGGAATGGCTTCCACTACTGTTTCATCTTCGACAACCAGGTCGATATGAACAGGCTCCGGAAGTACCGGATGCTGTGGTCCGAAAGGAATTATAGTTTTCTTACCCATATTAATTACCTTCCTTTCCTACTTTTTCGGACTCCATGGAGTAGGTTCTGCAACCTTGAAGAAATTACCCTCATAATCCAGTTCCATATGCAGGAATTTGATTCCGAACAGGTCGTGCATTTCATTTTCGTAAATAAATGCAGGCCAGTATGTTCCTGTTATGCTTTCAACTTCTTCCTCCGGTGAAATAACCAGTCTTAAATTTGTCAGGCTGTAATCCTTGTCAAACGAATAAAGTATTTCGATCTTATCATCCACTACAGTCGCACAAGCCTGAACAAATCTATAGCCTTCAGCCTTTAAATCCTTAACTTTTGTTAAGAGTCCGGAGAGTTCTACGGGCGTAAAGTTCTGTGCTACATCTACTCTTTCACGCATTAGTTGTCCCCTCCTTTTTCATTTTCGGCAGTGTCTGCCTCTTCTTTTTTCTCTGTCAGTTCAGCAGCCTCGGTTTTCTCTTCAGCTTCAGCTTTTTCTGCTTCTTCTTTTTCTAAAGCCTTTTCTCCCGCTTCTGCGATTTCTTCGAGTTCCTCTGCTTCTTCCTCAGCGGCCTCTTCTATATCCTGTGCATTCTTGAGCTTGTCTCTCTTCTGCTGAAGAACAGCCAGACCCTTTACAACACCATCAATGATAGCCTCTGGTCTTGCTGCACATCCCGGAACATAAACGTCCACCGGTATTACAGAGTCAACACCGCCCAGGATATTATAGCACTGCTTGAAAACACCGCCTGAGCATGCGCATATACCTACAGCAACTACCACCTTAGGTTCCGGCATCTGCTCATATATCTGTTTTACTACGTTTTTATTCTGTTCATTAACGGATCCTGTAACAAGAAATACATCTGCATGTTTAGGATTTCCTGTATTTATGATACCGAATCTTTCCACGTCGTACATAGGTGTAAGACATGCCAGAACTTCTATATCACATCCGTTGCAGCTCGATCCGTCATAGTGTATGACCCATGGTGATTTCGCAATATATGACATTTCTACACCTCCTTTATGCCGATACTATAAGATACAATACGAAAATATTTATTACACCGCATATAAGTGCTACTATCCATGCTGATTTGAATGCAAACTGCCATTTCATTCTTGCAAAGCAGTTGTCAATCAGTACTTCAAAGAAGTATGTCAGCAGGCATACAACAACACCTATAACATATCCCCATACGGTGCCGTTTGCAAAGAACAGGAATACGAATCCGAGCAGGAATATATTTTCATACCAGTGTGATATTTCAATCCATCCCAGAGTTCTTCCGGAAAATTCTGTTGTAAGACCTCTTACCAGTTCCTGGTGAGCATGGTGTGACATACTGAGGTCAAACGGAGATTTTCTGAATTTGATAGTCAGGATAAATACGAATCCTATAAATATGCCTATCAGCTTCAGGAACGGCATATTTACCGTTGTTGCGAGTATATCCGATACTGTGAAGCTTCCGCAGTACATATAGAATCCGATTGCTGTCATAAGAACCATCGGTTCATATGCCATCATCTGCAGCAGTTCACGCTCAGCACCTACCTGTGCGTAAGGTGAGTTTGATGAAAATGCCGCAATAATCAGGAATGCACTTGCTATTGTGAGTGTGAATATTACGAGAAGCAGATCTCCGCCTGCAAAGAATATCGCACCCGATGCCATAACAAACACTACGAATACCAGTACGTAGTAATCCTGAACTTTTGTTACTGTCTGCTTTTCTTTTTCGAAAAGCTTCAATACATCATAGAACGGCTGAAGTACAGGAGGACCAACTCTTCTCTGCATTCTTGCCGAAAGCTTCCTGTCCAGTCCTGCAAGGAAACCGCCTACAAAAGGAGCCAGGATCAGGTATGCAATTACAAATATTATCGTCTTAATAATCATTATGCAGCACCTCCTGTCAGCAGAGTTACGAGTGTTCCGATCATCATGCCGATGCCTATAACAAGCATAGCAGTTGTAAGTATTCCTCCGATAAGATTCATTTTCTTTTCACCGAAGTATTTTTCCATATGCCAGTTTCTCAGAGTGAATCCGACATCCTTGCCCATCGATCCGAGGTAAGTTCTGTTGTCTCCCTCGTTTACGCCCGAAAGGTAAATAGGAACAACCTTTTTCTTCGATTTCCCGAAGCTGAATCCAGTTATCAGTATCAGTACAACCAGCATAACTACCATGATTATCATGTTGTTTGATGAAAGCACTGTCGATGCCATTCCTCCGAATACGCCTTCAAGGTAAGGCACGAGCATATACATGGATATCAGCGGGAATATCAGACATACCACGATAGTAAGCCCTACAAGTGTTCCCTGAACAAACCACTCTTCTTTGTGAACATTCTGCTGAATATTTTCTTCGCCGGCAACTATAGCCGAAAGCTTACCCATCCACTTAATCCAGTAGAACGCAGTTACAGCACTTCCGAAGCATATTATTCCCACAAGAATAAAATTACCCGAATCAACGAATGCTGTCATTGCAGCCCACTTCGAAATAAGCATTCCGAAAGGTGCAAGGAACATTCCTGCGATACCGATCATCATGAATTTAGCAAGTCTCGGCATTCTGAGGAAGAGACCATCCATATCCTCGATGTCTCTGCTTCCGATGTTATGCTCTGCTGTTCCTACGCATAAGAACAGGAGTGACTTAGTTACTGCATGGAATATGATCAGCATTATTCCTGCCCATACAGCTTCTGCTGTACCTATGCCGCCGCAGGTTACAATCAGTCCGAGATTTGCAATAGTCGAATATGCAAGAACTCTCTTGGCATTGCTCTGTGAAATCGCAGCAAATGATGCCATAAGGAATGTGATGCCGCCGACCATCATCGTCATGATGCCTGCAAAATTGCTCATTCCGAGTACCGGAGCAAGCTTTATTATCATGAATACACCGGCCTTAACCATTGTTGATGAATGGAGCAGTGCTGATGTAGGAGTAGGTGCCACCATAGCGCCGAGCAGCCAGCTGTTGAACGGCATCTGTGCAGCCTTTGTAATACCTGCAAATGCAAAGAATGCAGCCGGAATAGCAACAACTCCGCCGTAAACCGAACCTATCATAAGCATTGTGCTCATTTCGACAGTTCCGAATACCTGTCCGAGGATAAGAATACCTACGGCAAATCCGAGACCGCCGAGAAGGTTCATTATCAGTGCTCTGAACGCATTGTTTGTAGCTTCCTTCGTCTTTGTGAAACCGATGAGCCAGAATGATGACAAGCTGGTGATTTCCCAGAAGAAGTACATCCAGATAAGGTTGTTTGAGGTAACGAGTCCTACCATTGCACCGAGGAATATAAACATTACGAAGAAGAACCAAGGTCTTCTGTCCTTCTCATCTGCGTGATGATGCTGGAAATCCTTCATGTATCCCAGTGCATAAACTGTAATTAACGAACCAACGATGCCTATAATCAGAATCATGATAATCGAAAGTCTGTCAACATACATATTGTACTGTACCTCGATACCATGCCCTTTAGTTAATTCAAACCACATAAGAAGCGGGGTCTGAATCACAGCAAAAAGCGATGCCAGATATTTCTTGTGCTTTATGCCTATTATGATGATATACAGCGCCAGCAGCGCTTCGATAGCCATCATAATATAGTTAATAGCTTCATGGTGGAACTCAAATGTGTCTCCGCCTGATTTGAAATACTGGACAGCCACGAAGATAGCTGCGGCTGCGATAACAATCGCTGCAAGTTTTACCACAACATCTCTGACTTTATCCGCTTTGCTTACTAAAAGAATTACGGCAATAACTATTGGAAAACCAATAAGAAAAAGTATAGTGCCCATACAATCCTCCTAATAAAATATAACTGGTGAGATAAAATTAACACGTTTATTATACATATATATATATGTAATAATCAAGCCAAAACAAATATGCAGAATAGTTAGAAAATTATCTTAACCTCAAATTCTGATTTGCAGCAATTTTGTTGTAAAAACAAGACATATGTGTTCTTCCGAGAACATTTTTTCATGATATATTGTCCACTTTTCAAAACAAAACATTTTCACGTAATTTCAGGTTTCATTACGTACTTTTAAGCTTTGCCTTCTGCAAATTTGTAATATGTTTTTAAAACCAGAAAGCCGGATTATATTCCGGCCTTCTGAAGTCATTTGACCTTACTGAATCTGTATCTTATTCTGCAGCGTTTACTTTTTTGCAGGTTCGACCTTTTTCGAAACAAAATACAGCACTACGCATATTACTGCACAAACTACGGTAAGGATATGCAGACCGGTTCCGATAACATTTACTATTACATCAACGTCAACACTTTCGATTATGCCGTCAAAATAGTCTCCGGATTCCCATGCATCTGCTGTTCCCCAGCCTTCATACCAAGGCATGAAGAAGCAGGCTATCACATTCATGACAGTCATAAGGAAGAACAGGAATGCCATTTTCCTTGTATCGCCCACTCCCAGGCCGGTCTTAGGGTTAAGAGGATAAGCCGCAGGATCTTTCTTTGTAAGTCCTCCGTACATTTTTCTCCATATGAAGTAAAGCACAGGTCCTGAAATGATTCCTATCATTCCGCCCAGATAATAGTCTGAGCCATTGATAAAGAATGCAAATACAGCTACGCAGATAGGCACAATGCATATAAGACTGAGGAAGCCGTTTCCTCCCGGGATTTTGAATTTGTATTCCTCTGCAGGTATCCTTCTTCTGAGAACCATAGCTGAAAGATATACCATAATGTACGATGCTACCAGCAGGCATACATCCAGTACGATGATGAAACCGAACGGAAGCATGCACAGAATGAGATTTACAATACCTACGGACAGTACCGATACATAAGGCACACCGTGTTTTTTATCGCATTTCACGAGTATAGGCGGGGCAAGATAATCATCTGCCAGTGAGAAGAATCCTCTGGATCCGGATGCGATATATGTATTGTATATTGAACACTGTGCCAGTATGGCAACTATTACAAAGAATACTCCCATTGCCGGTCCCCAGAACGTCTCGCATACATCTGCATATCCGACCATTCCGGCTTCTGTTCCCCAGTTCTCCCACTGTCCGAGTGAACCGAGTCCGCCTATTGTAGGCAGAATATATACTGCCATGATAAGCGGTATCGTCAGCATAGTCCCTTTAGGAATTACCTGAGGATTTGATACTTCTCCGGCTATCGTCGACATGGATTCATATCCCGAATACATCCACATACCAATGGAGATGCCTCCTGCTATATAGAAGAACCAGTCTCCTATGCCTTCTGCCGGCTCTGCTGTAATCTGGAACGAAATGTCTGTGCCCCCGCCCCAGTTCATGAATCCGCATACCGCAACGAGACCGAATGCAACCATAACAAGCAGCGATAATATCGTGCTGACTATTCCGACATCCTTTACACCGCGGACATTTATATAAGTAAATACAATTATCATTATTGCTTTTATTGCAAATTCACCGACGCTGCCGATATCCCATCTTGAAGCGGCATATCCTCCTGCCAGAATAACGTAAAGTGTGTTATCAATGTAAATGGAGATTGTTCTCCACCATCCTGCCTGGAATCCCCAGAATTCTCCGAAAGCTTCCTGCACCCACTTGTAATATCCGCCTTCCTGAGGTCTTACAGATCCCAGTTCGGAAGCTACCAGGCCAAAAGGTGCTCCCCATACGAAAGGCAGTACACAGAGCATTATAATAGTAAGCCCCGGACCACATGAAGGTATCATTTCCTCGATACCGTAGCATCCTGCTGCCACAAGACAGAATATCATGAATACTACTGTTGACACTTTGATGTCATGCTTTTTCAGCCCATGTTCGCCTGTATCCGCGACATGAGCATTTTGCTGTTGACTCATTTTCTCCTCCTTGAGTTAATAATATATAGTAACAATTACAGTGAACATTTTAAGCATTCAGGAAAAATATTTCAACAAATTTCACACAGTTCAGATAAAAACAGCAACAGCGTGTTTGATAAGTATCAAGTTAGTTATTTTAATAACAAATTGTATCTTTTCGGGTACAAAAATGAGGATCCGCCTTCTTTCGGCAGATCCTCATGATGAATTATTTTGTCATTTATTGATAATTAATTATTTCTTTTCCTCGCATTTTCTGGATATTGCATAGAACACAATCATGCCTGCAGCGCATAAAGCTGTAAGTATATACAGACCGATTTTTATGCCGCCTACTATGTACGATACATCTGCAGATTCAAGTATTCCGTCGAAATAATCTCCGGATCCCCATGCATCCGCTGTTCCCCAGCCTTCATACCAAGGCTCGAATACTAATGCAATCAGATTCATAACTGTAACGATACAGAGCAGAAATGCGATTTTTCTTGTGTCTCCGACACCCAATCCGGTCTTCGGATTGAGAGGGAAGGCCTTCGGATTTTTCTTCGAAAGTCCGCCGTATCTCTTTCTCCAGATGACATAGAGTATAGGGCCGGTAACTACGCCTACCATTCCTCCGAGGTAATAATCCGAACCATTGATGAATGTTGCAAAAATAGCAACACATATAGGCACGATGCATATAACACTCAGCAGTCCGTTTCCGCCAGGAATCTTAAACTTGTATTCTTCCGAAGGAATTCTTCTTCTGAGAATCATAGCGGAAATGTATACCAGGATATACGATGCCATCAGCAATGCACAGTCAAGAACTACGATGAATCCGAACGGGAACATGCAGAATATCAGGTTGAATATACCTACCGACAGCACTGCAACGTACGGAACGCCGAATTTCTTGTCGCACTTAACCATAACCGGCGGTGCCAGATTATCATCAGCCAGTGAGAAAAATCCTCTCGATCCTGATGCGATATAAGTATTATATATCGAACACTGTGCCAGTATGGCAACTATTACGAATATTATACCGAATGCAGGTCCCCAGAAGTGTGCCACTACATCAGAATACCCGACGCAGCCTCCTTCTGTGCCCCAGTTTTCCCAGTTTCCGAAGGAACCGAGTCCGCCGATAGTCGGAAGGATATAAACTGCCATGATAAGAGGAATAGTTATCATTGTTCCCTTAGGGATAACCTGCGGATTAGCTACCTCACCTGCTATAGTCGACATGGACTCATATCCGGAGTACATCCACATGCCGATGGAAATTCCTCCTGCTATGTAGAAGAACCAGTCTCCTATTCCTTCTGCAGGCTCAGGTGTTATCTGGAATGAGATAGTGGAAGCAGTCTCTGCGTCTCCGCCCCAGTTTATAAAACCGCAGACAGCAACTACGCCGAATGCTACCATTACGAGAAGTGAAAGTATCGTACTTGCAATACCGACATCCTTTACACCTCTGATATTGATAACTGTAAAAATAAATATCATTGCGAATTTAAGTGCAAATTCTGCCATCCAGCTCATATCCCATACTGTTGCTGCATATCCGCCTGCCAGAATGACATATGTCGTATTGTCGATATAGATAGAAATGGTTCTCCACCATCCTGCCTGGAATCCCCAGAACTCTCCGAGGGCCTCCTGCACCCACTTGTAATATCCGCCCTCCTGAGGTCTTACGGAACCAAGCTCCGAAGCCACAAGGCCGAAAGGCATTGCCCATACGAAAGGCAGTACACAGAGCATTATTATTGTAAGTCCCGGACCGCACTCAGGTATCATTTCCTCGATTCCGTAGCAGCCGGCCGCCACCAGACAGAATATCATGAACACAACAGTCGAAACCTTAATGTCATGCTTTTTCAATCCGTGTTCGCTTACATCGACCATGGTATGTGTCCTTTGTTCGCTCATAGTCTCTCCTCCTTTGTAAAATTTTGAAGATAATTAAATTAGTAATTAAGATAAATAAATTTAGTAGATGTACTATTAAATTATAGCATAATACTTAAAAACTTCAACAATTTTAAATAGTCTGACAGAATTATCGCAAAAACATACGATTTTTTAAGCAAACTAAGATCCGCATTTGTTATCAGGAACTATTCCGTGACAGGAAAAAGAGTTAAACAACAGGCAATTCATAGCGGCAATTACGACAGGGGCATGCCGGGCACTCCTCAGCACGAACTTATTG
>CAVECM010000024.1:0-28073 GCA_963614095.1 Bacteroidaceae bacterium | reverse complement strand
TCGGGCACAGAAAATGACCGCAGGTAATGAAAAAAATCATTATATGTAATGATTCTTTTCATTAAAAATGCGGGAAATGTCTTCGGACGGAACATTCCGCTTCCGCCGGAAAGCGATGCAGGCGGATTTTCTGCATGAAAAATCTGCGGACTCAGAATAACTCAGAATGCTGAATATGTGCCGGTTTTACGCATATATCCGCCGAACGATCTCTTCTGAGAAACGTCTCAGCTCACGACTGACAGAAGATTTTGGCACAATTATTGCGCTGTAATACAGTAGTAATAATGTGAATATACTTAAGAAGTAATGTGAATACACTGATGGGAAACGCTGAAGCGGGACCGGATTCGGACACCGGCAGAGACTGCGCTCGGAGACGGAGCACGCGGAGACAGCGTATTCTGTCAGACAGAATCTTTAAGAGAGGTGAGGATCTTGGAAACATATTCGGCAGCACAGAAACAGCGCCTGACAGAGCTCAACGCAGGAAAAGATGTGACCGGACAGCAGTTTGAAGACAGCAGGGAACGCGATGCGGCTTTCCGAAAGACGGAAAAGCAGCTGGTAAAGGACAACAAACAGAAGCTTCGGGAATTTCTGGAAAGCGGGCATATTCCTCTGACACTTGAGGTGGAGTACGATATGGCGGCATGGCTCACGGGTGAGGAAGGTTATTCCAGAGTCAGCACTCCGATAATCATACCGGGCGAGAAGCTGAACAGGATGAATATAGATCAGGACAATCATCTCAGAGAACAGGTTTTCTGGCTGGACGGAAAGAAATGCCTCAGACCGATGCTGGCACCGAACCTTTACGAGGTGATGAGAGAGCTTTACAGGATAACAAACAGGCCTGTGAAAATCTTTGAGGCAGGTTCATGCTTCCGCAAGGAATCGCAGGGCAATCAGCATATGAACGAATTCACGATGCTCAATCTTGTGGAGCTTGACAGTGTTCGCGAGGGTGAGCAGATGGAGCGCCTGGAATATCTTGCGCGCAGGGCGATGGAGGTTCTGGGAATAGAAAACTACGAGCTTGTCAGAGAAAGCTCGGGTGTGTATAACGAAACTCTGGACATAGTCGTCGATAATCTTGAAATCGCATCGGGTGCATACGGCCCGCATCCTCTGGATGCCAACTGGGGGATTTTTCAGACATGGGTCGGCATCGGGTTCGGCCTTGAGAGACTGGCAATGATAAAAGGCGGATATCAGACGATTAAGCGCGCCGGCAAAACGATGGCGTATGTCAATGGTATACCGCTGAAGCTTTGAAGGGAGGACGCATATGACAAGACTTATAACCGAGTGGATAAAAGATCTTGAAGACACCGCGGCCGGCTGGAATGAACAGCTGATTTCCATGACCGGATGCGGGTACAATAAGCTGGCGGCACTCGTTTCAGGGCTGAGTGAGGAGCAGCAGGCGAAAGCCTTTTCCGAATATAAAGTCGCAGTAGTCCCCATTACAAGCGGATTGGGGGAAATCGAGTCCTTCCCGCAGTCCGTTGCTGCGATAACATCCGCGATGGGATTTAATTCGTTTGTGACATCCGCGACGGATGTGGACGGCATCTGGGAGGCGAAGCGCCTGGGTGCAGATGTGTTGTTCATGGCAGACGACAACAGATATATCGCTCTGAACATGAGAAATGGAAGAATCGGAGATAATAACGAAGCAACCGGAAAAGGCTATGCTCAGCTGCTGCTGGAGTTTGCGGAGGCAGAATGCGCAGGACGCAGACTTCCGGAAAGCGGCAATACGGCCGTTCTCGGCTTCGGCATAATCGGCCGGACGATGACCGCTTACCTTATGGAAAAGGGCATTGTGCCGGCAGTCTATGACAAGGATCCGGGCACGAAGAAAAATGTTCTCGGCATGGGAGCCGAATGGATTGATGATGCTGCAGAGCTCAGGAAATATTCTTATATACTGGACGGAACATCCGAGGGCGGATGGCTGAGCAGTGAGATGCTGGCGGATGATGTGCTGATAGCTGCTCCCGGAATACCGTTTTCGCTTGATGATAAAAGCAGCCGGAAGCTTGAGGGCAGGTATCTTCACGATATGCTGGAGATAGGAACCGCGGTGATGATGGGGCTGGCACTGGCACCGGACACTTCTGCGGAGACAATCTGACGCTGCCCGGGGAGGAGAACGATATGTCAGGAAAAGAAAAAAAGCGATTTTACAGAAAAAAGACAGAGCTGTATCTGCTGATTGATAAAATGAAGCTCTGGCCGTCACGCAGCGGACGGCTGCACGGCCTTAAAACGGTAGAACTGCGTGGAGATTATATTCTGATGACAACTCACTGCGGAGAGACTATGCAGGTATATAATTCCAGACACTGCAGAGCGGCAAGATGGCTGAGAAACAAGTGGGCTGTAACTCCGTGCCCGAAATGCAGGGTGCCTGAATGGAAGCTGGAAAAATACTCGCAGACATTCTTTAATTCGTCTTACGGGAGCACGCTTGAAAAAAGACCGTAAAAACGGACAGCCTGTGTCTGCAGATAAAGGCGGTGCCTGAGATGATTACACCTGCAGAGATTACGCCTGCAGATTTAAATTAACAATGAATCTGAATTATGCAGAAAAAAGGAATAGTGATATGGGAAAACTTGTAGATTATGAATGTAAATACGTAAAGTTTTACGGAATAGACCGGGACATACTTAAGTCCCTGAATCTCGATCCGTCTGATGTATACAGAAGCGGGGAAGCGATGGCGGCCTATGCCGATGAAGTCAGAAAAAAAACGGAGGCTGCATACTGCAAGCTGCCGTTTGATACTTTCGTTGAGGGTGAAGCTCTCGGCGCTGAACTGATATATGACGGCTCGATAAACGGGCCCCGTAAGGGCGAGGATTTGATAAAGGATCCGCACGAATTACTTGAGCTGCCGCTGCTCGGTCCGGACTGCGGCAGAATTCCTGAGATCTTCAAGGCGGCTGATATACTCAGAGCCGATGGCATCAAAACAGTGATAGAGGTGAGAGGACTTTTCGATATATTGAATTCGCTCACAGATATCCAGAAGGTCATGATGCTGTGGATGAAGGAACCGGATGTGATGCAGCAGATTTGTGACAGGATTCGCGAGGGTCTTCTCGAATATGTAAAGGCAGCGCGTGATCACTGTGATCTGCTTTTTTATTCAGATGCATCAGGCGGAATCAACGTGATAGGTCCGCGCATGGGGAAGAAGCTTGTGGAGTGGTTCACATATCCTCTGATGAAAGATCTGCAGGAGCTGCTGAAGGACGGTCCGAAGCTGCAGATGTGTCCGAAAACATCATTCATGCTGACAGGCTGCGGCAAGGCGCATTTTGCAGATATACCCGCACCGCCGGCAGAAACATATGCCGAAAGCTGCATGGCTCTGCCTGCGGAGGTGCAGTTTTTCGGACAGCGCTGCAGCAGAGAGCTGTCGAAGCCGGGCAGCGGCACAATCAGTTATCTGGAGCTTGACTGACTGCGCGCTCGATGGAATTTTCATGACATGCAGATGAAAAGATATCTGACATGCAGGGGTGCAGGGACGCTCTTCTGACGGCAGGTACTGCAGATAAAAAAGTTTTTTAAAAGAATAAAAAGACATTCTGACATGAAAGCACTGCGAGGATGTCTTTTTTTATGCCGGCAGACTATGCGCGGATGGAGCCGTGCGGGTCCCGGCAGCCCTCAGAAGACAGAGATTCCGGGAGGGTATTCAATTCATACTGGCCCAATCGGAAATGAGCGATAATTCAGAATAATCCAGGAAATGGTGCGCAGAAATATAGATAATAATATGGATTCTATGTTATAATATCTGTCACAGATAAGAAGCGGCAGCTTCAGATTGACGCGGCAGAACGGTTCGTTATATCGGATTGATTACATATGAGGGTTGGAATGGAAAAAGATATAAAGAAACGATACGACAAAAGTTTTTATAAGATGATGGCAGAGAACTTCGGAGACGAAATTTTCGTGACCGACGGCGACGGTATGGTTCTTTTTGTAAATCTCGAGGCCGCCAAGGTAATAGAGAGGCCTGTAAACGAGATTGTCGGAAGACATGTAACAGATCTTGTCGAGGAGGGCTTTTTCAGGCCGAGTTCCACTGTCGAGGCACTGAAGCAGAGAAAAACGGTGAATATAATACAGGAGCTGAACAACGGCAAAAAAGTGCTGTGCACGTCGGTACCTGTTTTTGACGATATGCAGGAAAAAATCCGCATGGTAATATCCACGACAAAGGATGTTGATGAGCTTCAGGAAATACTTGATACCGTCAAGAAGCAGAATGAAGAACTTGAAAACCTGCGTGACATAACATTTGAAGAAGCAGGTCTCATCGCAGGCACAGATAAAAGGAACAATATCAGGGAACTTATTGCAAGGATTGCACCGCTCGACATACCGGTGCTGATTCAGGGTGAGACCGGGGTCGGCAAGGAAGTGGCCGCCAGATCTATACATCAGCTCAGCCGCGGGAAAAACAAGCCTATGGTAAAGATAAACTGCGGAATAATTCCGGAAAATCTTATAGAGTCCGAGCTGTTCGGGTACGAACCGGGAGCCTTCACCGGTGCGGAAAAATCAGGAAAAAGGGGCAAGGTTGAGATGGCGGAAGGCGGCACGCTGTTTCTGGATGAGATAGGAGAAATGCCGCTCTCGCTGCAGGTAAAGCTTCTTGATTTTCTGCAGGACGGCAGCTTTACAAGAGTGGGAGGCACTGAGCGCCATAAAGTGTCAACACGTGTAATCACAGCGACAAACAGAGATCTGAAGGAGATGTGCAGGGAAGGAAGCTTCCGTCTGGATCTTTATTACAGAATAAATGTTGTGCCGCTGAATATCCCGCCGCTCAGGGAACGCCACGATGACATCGATGCACTGGCGAAGCATTTTCTGACAGGCTGCAATGAAAAATATCACCGCAGAAAAACTTTTTCGGACAAGGCAAAAGAGGCCATGCACTGTTATGACTGGCCGGGAAACATCAGAGAAATGGAGCATGTGATAGAGCATGTATATATACTCTCATTCGGAGAAATAATCACCGAAAAGGATGTTAATGAGGCGCTTTACGGCTTCAACTCCGAAAAGAACAATCAGAAGGTTGTTCTCAAGGGAATAATTCCGCTTAAGGAAGCAAAGAACGAAATCGAACGCCAGCTGGTTACGCAGGCATATTCGCAGTACGGCAGTACATATAAAGCCGCCGAGGCGCTTCAGTGCGACCAGTCGACTGTTGCCAAAATCCTGAAAAAATACGGCAGCCAGTGAGGATCGCGGAGATATACAGACCTGCTTCAGATGCTTTAAAGCGATGATAAGATACGAAAAAAGCCGATGAAAAAAATCATTAATCACAATGATTATTTTCATCGGTTTTATGTTTTATGGATAAAATGGGCAGTAAAAAAATGGTAAAGCGGAGCTCCGGGGCTTGCTGAAAAATATTTCCGAAATTCATCTGCAGTTTACCGGCATTGAAATTTCAATGCTTCCAAAGCAGAATAGTTTTTGTTGTCTGACAATTGTCCGGAAGATGGCACTGCTTTTGCTTTATATATTGGCACAAGGCGCGGATGAGAAAGCAAATCATGTTCACAGCATGAAAATCCGCGAATGAAGTTACATCTGATATGCGTATGTATCGTGCACAGGCCGGCACTGCATACGAAAATCACAGAAACAGGTGTTGTAAGTACCGTTTTTAGATTTGAGATGAAAAGGAGAAACCAAAATGACAAGAGAAGAATTAATGCAGAAAGCTTTTGACGCTATCATCGAGGCTGACGAAGACATGGCAAAAGAAGCTCTGGACGAAGGCGCAGCAGAAGGCGTTACAGCTGTTGAGCTTTTACAGGAAGGCTTCAGCAAGGGAATGAACGAGCTGGGCGATCAGTTCGGAAGAGGAGAAATATTCCTTCCGGAGCTTATCTTCGCAACAGAAGTAATGGGAGTTGTTACAGAGCGCGTTGACGAAGAACTCGCTTCAAAGGGTGAAGACGCCGCAGGAAAAGGCGTATGCGTAATAGGGACCGTAGAAGGCGACGTACACGATATAGGCAAAGGTATCTGCGTATCAATGCTGAAGGCAGCAGGATTCGAAGTTTACGATCTCGGAAGAGAAGTACCGGCTGATGATTTCATCAGCAAGGCTGAAGAAGTAGGTGCAGACATCATCGGAACAAGCGCACTGCTTACAACAACAATGACAGTTCAGCAGGAACTGGAAGAAAAGCTCAAGGAAAGAGGACTCAGAGACAAATACAAGACTATGGTAGGCGGATCCCCTGTTACAGCAAGATGGGCAGAGAAAATCGGAGCTACAGCTTATTCAGAAGATGCAGCTGAATGCTGCAAGGTAGCCGCAGAACTGTTAGCTAAATAATTTTCCAATTATTTTCTTAATAAAGAGAAATCATGAAGAAAAGGAGAAAGACATGAGCGACAAAAAGTACTTGACCCGTATGGGTGACGGCGAAATGACGTACATGACGAAAGATGAAATTCGTGAAGACGTCCTCGCCGGAATGGATGACGCTGTTACTAAAGGCAAGTCCGAGCCGATGACTCAGAATGAAGTCGACTATATGGTCGAGATTCTGACAGACGAAAACAAAATTGTCGGTGTTGAACACGGATACGAGGGTGTTACAACATTCGACGCAGGTACACTGAAGATTCCTGTAAGATCGGGAGTACCTGTTGACAGAAGCACAGACATGCTCATCCATGAGAGAGTTCTCTGTTCAGACTCGATGGAGCTTTGCAACCCGGACTACAGCTGGAAAGCAATAAAGAACATCGCACCTGAAGAAGCTATGATGATGGAACAGTGTCAGCAGACTACTATAATTCCTCTGTTCTACGGCGCAATGCCTAACATGGGACTTTATACAAAGCCTGACGGACCTGAAGAAAACTGGTCAGAGCTGCTTCCTCAGGGAAAAATCAAGGAAGCTATGGAAGCTCAGGAAAACGCAGCAGAGGCATGCGCCGCAGATATGGTATATATCGCATCAATGCAGGCAGAAGCAGGTGCTGACGGTATCCAGTTCGATACATCGGGAGCAGCAGGAGACGCAGACTTCCTGGCAGCTTTAAAAGCAGCAAAAGTACTTTCAGAAAAATATCCTGATCTCTGCATCACAATGGGTATGGCTAACGAGTTCACTCTCGGAATGCACGGAAGACTTAAGTTCGAAGGACAGAGGCTTGCCGGAACATATCCTGCAAAGCAGGTTAAAATCTGTGAATCAGCTGGTGTTGACAGCTACGGATGTGTAGTAAACACAAACAGCTCAAGAAGCTTCGCATGGAACCTGGCTCGTGCCGTAACATATGTACAGCAGGCAACAAAGGTTGCAGACATACCTGTACTCGTAGACGCAGGTATGGGCGTAGGCGGTGTACCTCTTACTAACGTATGCCCTGTAGACGCATCGACAAGAGTTGCCAAGTGCATGATGGAAATCGGCAAAGCTGACGGATTGTAGATAGGCCATGGTGATGCATTTGGCATGGCTGCAGCTTACGAACTGTCCATGGGTCTTGGTGGAACACGCGGTGCCGGAGATCTGGTAGCACGTATGGTATTCAAGGGCATGAAGCTGGCAGAGGCCAAAGAATATGTAGCAGGCAAACTGGGATGCGCTGTGGAAGATTTAGCAGATTGCTACAAGATGAAGGAGATCAGGGAATCTCTCGACATCGGGCATATCATAATCACTCCGCACTCATCATACGGCATGGCTGCAAAGATGAAGATCGCAGAATTACTCGACATCAAGATTCCTTGCGTAGAAAATTTCAAAAAACAAATCGGCAGATAAACTTCAGTCGATAGATCAATCTTCCTAAACTATCCGCAGCGGAGGGCAGAGAGGATCTGCAGTCTGCTGCTGGAGGTTTTAGAAAACATGTAGATTAATATTTGTTATTACTGCGTTGGAAATTCTGATGGGAGAAGAAGATGGAAAACAATTTAAACAACAATAAGAAAAAATACAATACCCCGCTGATAATCATCAGCTGCGCACTGGTATTTGCATTCGTTATATTCACGGCTGTTAAGCCGGAAGCTTCCCTTAACGGAGTAAATGCTGTATTCAATACAATCATCAAGTACTTCGGATCGATACTTGAGGTATTTACTCTCGGAGCGGTAATAGTATCTCTTTACTTCTGCTTCAGCAGCAAATATGCCAATGTAAAATTCGGTAATGAAGAACCGGAATACAGCATGTTCAGCTACTGTTCGATGATGTTCCTGGCTGCCGTAGCGTCCGCACTGCTCTACTGGTCATTCACAGAGTGGGCGTTCTACTATCAGTCGCCGGGAATAGGACTCGAGCCTGAATCGACAGAGGCTCTGGAAGCAGGTCTCGGATACTCGTTCTTCCACTGGGGAATACACGGCCAGGCTATTTATGTAGTAATTGCACTGGCAATAGCTTATGCATTTTATATCAGAAAGGTGCCTTCACTTCAGACAAGTGCTGTCTGCCAGGCTATGCTTGGAAAGAAGGTCGGGAAAAAAGCAAAAGGAATTATAGGAAACCTTATAGATTTCTGTGTTATCTTCGGTGTTCTGGGCGGTCTGGGAGTATCACTCGGTCTGTCCGTACCTCTTGTAGCCGGAGCGCTGCAGCAGGTATTCGGAATAGAAGTATCGTTCCCGCTGCAGGTTATCATCATAGTATGCATTGCAGCAGTATTTACTTTCACATCGTTCATCGGAACTGATAAAGGTATGAAGCGTATCAGTAATATGTCAGTTATACTCTGCGGAGCATTCCTGGCATGGATATTCATCGTGGGACCTACTGATTTCATACTGAAGAACACAGCAAACTCATTCGGATGGATGCTCGAAATCATGCCGAGAGCAAGTCTGTTTACAGATCCTATTGAAGATTCGGGCTTCCCTGAAGCATGGACAATGTTCTTCCAGGCATTCTACCTGAACTACGCTGCCATGATGGGTATCTTTATTGCAAAGATTTCAAAGGGCAGAACAGTAAGACAGCTTTCGATAGCTACACTTTTCGGTATCAGTATCGGAGGATGGGTAGTATTCGCAGTAGACAGCAGCTACGCTATCTACACTCAGAAGGAAGGAATCACTGACGTTGTCGATCTTATCAACAGCTACGTGGGCGAGGCAGGCATATTCCAGATAATAGAAACGCTGCCGCTCGGAAGCGTTGTGCTGCCGCTGCTGCTGATTGTGGTTATAGTAGGCTTCGTTGCATCGTCGCTTGACTCTGCATCGCTGTCACTGGCACAGACGACACAGAGAGTCATGAACAAAGACGGAAACGTAAATCCGCTGCTCAGAGTATTCTGGTGCGTTATACTCACACTGGTTCCGCTCTCAATCATGTTCATAGGCGCAAACTTCTCGACATTGAAGACGCTGGCGATAATCGTATCGATACCGTTTATGGTTATTGTGGCATTCATGGGAGTAAGGCTGTTCATGTGGCTTGCCGAAGATGACAAAAACGGCGTTCTCGACAAATACAGGGTAATAAAGAAAAAACCTGATAAAGTCGTTGAATACAAGCCGGAAGATTACAATTTTTAAGTAGAGACAATTTGCCCGTACAACAAATTATCCTGAACACATACTGCAGGTGCGTTCTGCATAATGCGCCTGCAGTATAATAACATAAAGGAAAAGCGGAGGTCGTGAATGGTATCAGGTGACTTTGGTATTATCGATGATATGGCTGAAATCGTTCTTATAGAGAACGAGGTCGGAGTAATAAAATATGTAAACAAAGCATTCTGTGCATGCCACGGCGTGACATACGAGGAGGCAGTGGGCAGATCGTGTTTTGACTTCATAATACCTGAGGATCGTGAAGCCTGCAATGTTGAACAGAAGGTAAGTCCTGAGAATCCGTATTACAGGATAGAGGGACGCTCGAAGCGTGCAGACGGCAGGATAATCTGGCTCCAGTATGTAGGAAGAGCATATTTCAACAATGACGGCAGCCGCAGGGAATTTCAGGAAATAGCAGTGGATATCACTGCATGGAAGGAAAAGATAGAGGAAAGTGCCAGAAATATTGCCAGAGCTAACAAGATGGTGGAACAGGTCGGAAGCAGAATTTCCGATTTTGCAAACTCACCGCGGATGGACAGACACAGCGGCGATCTGCAGGCGATGTACAGCTTTTCTGATATACATACAACAGATCCGGAAATGAAGGCTCTTATCAGATATGCGGGGGCAGTTGCGGCAGGCGACGCAACCGTACTGATAGAAGGCGAGAGCGGAACAGGCAAGGAGCTGTTTGCTCAGGCGATACATAATGCGAGCCGGCGTTCAAACGGACCGTTTGTGGCCGTGAACTGCGGTGTGATACCGCCGGAGCTCATAGGGAGCGAGTTTTTCGGATATGTGGAGGGCGCATTTACAGGCGCATCAAAAGGGGGAAGAGCAGGGAAATTCGAGATGGCATCGGGAGGCACCATGTTTCTCGATGAAATAGGGGAAATGCCGATGGTGCAGCAGGTCGCGCTGCTGAGAGTACTTGAAACCCGTATGGTTTCAAGGGTAGGAGACAGCAGACAGATACCTGTGGATGTAAGAATAATATGTGCCACAAACAAAAATCTGTACAATGAGGTGAAGGCGGGCAGATTCCGCGGAGATCTTTACTACAGACTGAATGTGATAAATTTACGTATACCGCCGCTCAGAGAACGAAAGGGAGACATATTTCTCCTGATAGGTGCGTTCATCAAGAAATTCGGAAGCGGCAATTTCAATAAAAAAGAGTCGTTCAGTGATGAAAAGCTCATGGCTTTTTACGAATATGACTGGCCGGGCAATGTAAGAGAACTGCAGAATGTGGTTGAGCGTATGATGTATGTGCCGGATCACATGTCACAGAGCTTTTATGAATCACTGATAGGCGATCTGAAAAAAGACCGTTCGCTGACAGAGACGGCCGGTGATACTGCCGGAAAACGGGAGGATAGCGGCGAAACAGAAACAAACCGGGAAAGCGAGGGCGAGAAGCTTGTCAGACTGCTGGCTGACTGTGAGGGAAATGTCAGCATGGCAGCGAGAAAGCTGGGCATATCCAGAACCGGTATGTACAGGAAACTGAAAAAATACAACATAAGATAAGAAAACAACAGGGAGAAACAGGATGGGCACTATAAAAAGAACCATAATGGATATTCCTTTAAATGAGCTTGAAGGCGTGGATGATATGTTCTTCAGGCAGATACAGATGAAGCAGGATAGAGTCATGGAAAAGTTCGCAGATCGTTTCAGAACGACGCGCGATGAATTCTTTTCAGGAGTCAGCATGACCGGAATATTCGAGTCATTTCCTATTGATGGGATTGATGGGGATGAGATTCGGCTGCATGACAGGGTGATATCCTGCAGGATGCTCTCGGAGCTTTTCGCCGAGGCAGATGAAATTGTCCTTTCTGCGGTGACGCTCAAAGGTTACGATGAGCTGGAAGCAGCAGAAAAAGACAGACTGAAAATCCTTTTTCTTGACGGATGGGGAACCGCCGCAGTAGAAAAGGGGCATGCATGGATGAAGGAACGCATAAAGGAAAGCTCCGCCGGAGCGGGGCTCAATACAGGCAGCTCCTGGAGTCCGGGGCAGCATGATGTGGATATAAGACTCCAGAAGGATCTGTTTGAGATACTGGGGCCGGAGGAAATCGGCGTCACTCTCACAGGAAGCTTCATGATGCATCCCAAGAAATCAATAAGCAGCTTCACCGGAATAGGTGAAAGCACTGAAATGGTAAATGTCAGAGCCTGCGATTTCTGCACACGCAGAGATACATGTCCTGCGGCATATGCATAAATATGTGTAAACATATATGTACAGAAATACGGCAGAAACTGTAAACACACTGTTACACAATGTGACCGTGAGCGTTTTGCGAAAATATGGCCGCCTCCTGAGAATGCTGAAATATCAACGATAACAGCCGGTTCGATGTTTTGGCACGGGATATGCTTATATAATATATGTAAGTAAGTATATCTCAGGAAATACACTTTCTGAATAACAGATTTACTCATTCTGAGATAGTAAGAAGTGGTTCTTCAGGAACAGAAAGGAGCAGGTTTATGGCACGCGAAAGACGTGAACGAGGCAGAGCCGGAGTGCTTGACCATATCAGTTATGCTATGGCATACGGCAATGAACTGTCGGAGGAGAAGCTTTACGCAATACATGCGGCAAGCCTGGATGTGCTGATGGAAATCGGAGTTAAGGTTGAGAGTACAGAAGCAAGAGATTTGTTCGCCGAGGGCGGATGTACAATTGAGGGAGATATTGTAAAGATACCGGCATATCTTGTCGAAGAATGTATCAGAACAGCTCCGTCAGTGATTCTTCTCGCAGGGAGGAATCCGAAAAACGACTATGTAATAAAGAAAAACAAGGTTTCATTCATAACGTTTGGTGAAGGAGTCAATGTTATAGATCCGTATACAAGGGAATACAGAAGATCGACAAAAGAAGATCTGATAAGAAATACTATTCTTACAGACGCACTGGATATTCTCCCTTGCGCATACAGATCCGTAGCCTCGCAGGACAAAGCAGGAAGTGTGCAGGCACTGCACAATATGGAGGCAATGTTCAGCAACACGACAAAGCACTGCTTCATCGGACCGGATGGAAAGAAAAATATAGAAAAAATAATAGATATGGCTGCATTCATACAGGGCGGCAGGGAAAATCTCAAGAAGAGACCTATAGTGACATTCAATCTCTGTCCTACAAGCCCGCTGCAGCTGAATCCTACAGCGACAGATGCACTGATACTCGGTGCGAGAGCCGGCATACCATGCAACATCATATCGATGGCACTCTCGGGCGCTACATCATCTGTAACACTGGCAGGAACACTTGTGACACACAATGCTGAAGTGCTGTCCGCAGTGGTTCTCAGCCAGCTGGCAGAGAAGGGAGCACCGGTACTGTATGCAAGCTCCACAAGCATTATGGATATGAGACATCTGACGACACCGGTAGGAGCGCCTGAACTGGCAATGATCAGCAACGCTGTCGCACAGCTGGCAAGATACTACAATCTGCCGAGCTTTGTGGCAGGCGGATAGGCTGACAGCAAAGTACCTGATGCACAGGCCGCTCATGAAAAAACACTGACCGCATTGCTGGCTGCCCAGGGCGGAGCCAACGTTATATACGGTGCAGGAATGATTGAGATGGGTATGACCTTTGACCTGGCACAGCTCATTATAGATTCTGAAATCTACAAAATGGTATTGCATACCATAAACGGTTTCGAGGTTAATGAAGAGACACTTGCGCTTGACGTTATCAAGGAGGTAAGGATGGGCGAATTCGTCTCTCAGAAACACACAACAGACAACTTCAAAAAGATTCAGTCGCATTCTGAAATAATCAACAGGCAGCCGAGAGAACAATGGCTTGCTGCGGGAGCTCGGGACATGACTGAGGTGGCGTATGAGAAAGCAATACAGATTCTGGAAACACATAAGCCTGAACCGCTTACTGACGAACAGGCGGCATACATACGCAAGGTTGTCGAAGACGCTGAAATCGAATATGGAGTGAAGTAAGAATTCATGCGGTGAATGCATTGTATTCACAGTACGAATGCAAGAATCTTCTGAAAAGCAGTGATTTTAAGATGAAAGGATGGTAGAATAATGAGTAAGATATTTAAGAAAATAGCTGAAGCTGTAGAAGACGGCGAACTGGAAGAAGTAACTGAACTGGTAGAGGAAGCTCTCGAGGATGAAGAGAATCCTGCTGATATAATGAATGACGGACTGCTTGCCGGCATGAATACTGTCGGAGAGCTGTTCAAGGAAGGCGAGATGTTTGTACCGGAGGTGCTTATGGCAGCAAATGCTCTGGAGGCCGGTATGGAACTGCTGAAGCCTTATCTGAAGCAGGAGGATATCAAGAAATCCGGAAAAGTCATTTTCTGCACAGTTGAAGGCGATCTGCACGACATAGGCAAGAAGCTCTGTGTGATGATGCTTGAAGGCTCGGGCTATGAAGTAATCGACCTGGGTGTAAATATCAGCCCTTCGCAGATTATGGATGCAGTAAGGGAGCATAATCCTGATATAGTTGCACTTTCTGCGATGCTCACTACAACGATGACAAACATGGATGAAACCATGGATGCACTGAGAGAAACGGGCATGATTGACAAAGTGAAGGTAATGATAGGCGGGGCGCCGCTGTCAGGTGCCTATGCAGAGAATATAGGCGCCTACTATTCAGAGGATGCAGTTACATGCGTAGAGCTTGCAGATAAATTAGTATCATAAGAATAAGCTGAAGAAACAGCGGGCAACCTGAAAGAGAGACATCATGAAAGAGTATTTATTTGACATTGACAAAGAAGAATGCAGCAGACTCGCTACTGATTATTTTATGGCGGATTCCGGACTGTACCGGGAAGGACATAAATTCGAGAAGATGCGTGAGGACGCCTTCCGGATGCGTGGGGTCATAGAAGAGAGAATCAAAATACGAGCCATGGGCATTTACAGTGAAGAGATTTCTTTTTCAGGAAGAAAAGCTGTTATTGAAAACGTTGAATTCGCATGTAATGCTTTTGAGCTGATAGATCCGGCTTCTGTCAGGGGAGTGTATCTGTACGCTCTGTCTGTAGGCGATTTCGGATATCCGGAAGAGCCGATAATGGATCAGCTCTATGCAGATATATGGGGCAGTGCTTTTACCGACGCTGCCCGAGTCCTCATTAAGGCTCAGCTGGAAAGTGAGTCGAGGCTGAGTGACAGCTTCGGTCCGGGATTCTACGGGATGGATGTCAGCGAGATGTCCAAGCTGGCATCCATGCTGAGCTTTGACAAGCTGGATATGGAGATCAGGAACAGCAGAATACTGCTGCCGCTCAAATCGTGTGCAGGGATGTATTTTGCGGTGAATGATGATTATGTGAAGCTGAACAGTGCCTGTGAAAGCTGCAGAGGCAATCACAAGAGCTGTGTGTTATGTCATGTTTACGGAGGTGTAAATTAAATGTTCAAATGTACAGGTGTATGCAGCAAATGCGGCAGATGCAAGAATTCCGCTATGATGAGCGGTGCCAACGACAGAAAAACAAAGATGCTTGAATATCCGCCGGATTTCACACCGGACACCGGAAGACATGGATACGGCACAGCGTTTGATATCGGCACAACGACAGTTGTAGGCATGATGTGGGATCTGGAAAAGGGTGAACAGATAGCAACTGCAGCGAAGACAAATCCGCAGAACGAATTCGGACTCGATGTTATTTCCAGAATAACATTCTGCGGCAGCAACGGTGAAAACCTTGACCTGCTGCGCAGCAAAATCACAGGCTGCCTGAATGAGATACTCGATGAGCTGAGCGAGAAATCGGGCGTGGACAAGCATGAAGTCAGAGAGGTGACGGTATGCGGCAACACGACAATGTCGCACCTGTTCGCGGGATACCCGCCGATGACTCTGGCACTGGCACCTTTCCACCCGGCATATACAGGAACACTGCACATGACTGCAGAGGAGGCACTGCTGGATATCAGCGAAGACGGGAAAGTCACGGTGCTGCCTAACATAGCGGGACATGTAGGAGGGGATATAACCGCAGGAGTAGCTGCATCACGTGTGCTTGACAGAAAAGAACTGACGGTTTTCATAGATATAGGAACAAACGGAGAAATAGTGCTGACTGACGGCAATCAGGCATTCGCATGTTCAACAGCTGCAGGCCCGGCATTCGAGGGCTCAGCGATAAAGCACGGTATGAGAGCTGCGGAAGGCGCTATAGAAAAGATAAAAATAACAGACGGAGATGTTGATTTTCTGACTATCGGTGAGTGCGAGCCGCAGGGAATATGCGGATCGGGTCTCATAGATGCGATAGCACAGATGCTTAACAGCAAACTGATAAGCAAGACAGGCCGTCTGATATGCGCTGACGATGTGGATAAAAAGAAGCTGCCGCCTGCATTGAAGGAACGCCTTTATGATGATGAGGAAGGACAGAGATGCTTCGTGCTCGTGCCGAAGGCAAGCGGTGAGGATATCGTTATAACACAGAATGATATCCGCGAGGTTCAGCTTGCAAAGGGCGCGATTTCTGCGGGAATACAGCTCATGCTGGGTGAAATGGGTAAAACAGTGAAGGACATAGAGGCAGTAATCGTAGCAGGAGCCTTCGGAAATTATATAGATAAGGAAAGTGCTGTCAGAATAGGTGTACTGCCTGATATCGGCACCGACAAGATTATTTCGGCGGGAAATACCGCAGGAGCGGGAGTTTCCATGGCACTGGCATCAGAGAAGGAGATGAAGCTGGCTGAGGATGTGATTACACAGATAAAGCATGTGGATCTGGCTGCAATGGAGGCCTTCCAGAATACGTATCTGGCTGCGATGGCATTCAGATAAAACGGAAAATGCGGGTCTGCCGCATATTCCGCAGACAAACAACATAGATAAGGGATGTAATATCCCTTATCACATACATGGGGAACGGATCGGATGGATCACATAGACTCTAAATCTATGCAGCCGGGTGAAACTCCCGGGTTCCTCGCCATATTCAGATAATATTGAGCAGAAAGGCGGGAGAATATGAAGATCACCAGAGAAACCATCATTGATTTACTGGAGACTGACGATGAAAGAGCTGCGGCGGAATTGTTCGAAGAGGCAAGGTATGTCAGAGAAAAACAGTTCGGGAACAAAATGTTTCTGTACGGATTCGTTTATTTTACGACGTGGTGCAGAAACAACTGCGCTTTCTGCTATTACAGAAGAGAAAATGATATAGAAAGATACAGGAAAACCCCTGACGAGGTAATCCGGCTCTCGGAGAGCCTGGCCGAGTCGGGCGTGCATCTCATTGATCTGACAATGGGAGAAGATCCTGCATATCACAGAGAGAATTTTGATACGGCAGTCGATATAGTAAACCACATCAGATCAGATATCGGGCTGCCGGTAATGATATCACCGGGAGTTGTTTCCGATGACGTTATAAATCATTTTGCAGCAGCAGGTGCTGACTGGTACGCTCTGTACCAGGAAACTCACAACAGAGAACTTTTTTCAAAAATGAGACTCGAGCAGAGCTACGACGAGAGAATGCATGCGAAGCTTTATGCAAAGTCGCGCGGAATGCTCATTGAAGAGGGGCTGATGTCGGGCATAGGGGAAACGAGCCGCGATATAGCCGACTCACTGTTCGAGATGGGAAGAATCGGGGCAAGCCAGGTGCGCGTGATGAGCTTCGTGCCTCAGGCAGGCAGCCCGATGGAAAACGCGGCGACGCCGGACCGCATGCTTGAGCTGAAGATAATAGCACTCATGAGAATCATGTATCCGTGGGCGCTGATACCTACATCCCTGGATGTGGACGGAATAGCCGGTCTTGAAGCGAGAATGAACGCAGGAGGCAATGTAGTGACATCTATAATTCCTCCGAAGACGGGACTCGCAGGGGTTGCTCAGAGCAGTATGGACGTTGATGAAGGCGGAAGAACAGTCGAAGAGGTGACGAAAATCCTCCGCAGCATGGGACTCGCACCGGCATCGGCGGAAGAATACCGCAGCTATATCGGAGAACTGAAATGTCGAAAATAGTAATAATCGGAGGAAAGCTTCAGGGATGCGAGGCGGCCTATCTCGGAAAAGAAGCAGGAATAGATGTGATTCTCATTGACAGCAGTCCGGATGCTCCGGCACAGAAGCTGTGCTCGGAATTCATATGCGCAGATGTGCTGTCAGACGATGAGAGAGTTGCAGAGGCGCTCGAAAGTGCCGATATGATACTGCCGACAATGGAAAACGACGCAGTGCTCAAGGGGCTGACGGAGCTTTCGGAGAAAAAAGGATACACTCTTGCATTTGACTGGGATGCATACAGAATCACATCGTCAAAGACAAAATCAGACAAGCTGTTTGCAGATAACGGGCTGCCGTGCCCGCGGTATTATCCGGCAGGAGAGGCACCGTATATCGCAAAGCCTGAATCAGAGAGCGGCAGCCATGGTGTAATCCGTTTTGAGAGCAGAGAAGCTGTGGAGAGGTATCTGAAAGAGGGCGGCCGGAATGCTGTGATACAGGAATTCGTGGAGGGGCCGTCATATTCGGTCGAGATAATCGGAATGCCGGGAAACTACAGAACATACGAACCGACCCGCATATTTGTGGATGACGTGTACGACTGTAATTACGCATCGGCATACCGGGATCTTCCGCAGGAAACAGTAACGGAGCTCAGCCGGCTTGCTGAGGAGATTGCTGAACTTATCGGTCTTCACGGAATTATGGATCTTGAGGTTATAGATAACGGCAGTGAGCTGAAGGTGCTGGAGATTGACGCCCGGCTTCCGAGTCAGACTTCGATTGTTGTTTACCATGCCAGCGGCATGAACTACATAAAAGAGCTTTATGATATTTTCGTAAACGGCAGATTCTGCAGCGAGCAGACAAATAAAGGACACTGCGCATCGCTTACGCATTACCTGTTCAGTGACGGGAAATTCTCATCACACGGAGAGCATATAATGGTTGAGGGCAGCATTCTGGAATACACAGGCGGCATATGCAGCAGAGCCGAGGTGCTGTCAGACCGGGAAAACAGCTCCGGCAAAGCATGGAGGGGCACTTTTATAAATCATGCACCTTCATATGAGCAGCTCATGGATGATGAAGAAGTGATGAAGGATGAACTTGCATATGCAGCGGAGCAGACCCGAAATCAGGAAGCAGTGATGCCGGGGCAGGAAGCCGCGATACGGGAACAGGAAGAGGAGATATGTAAAACTCGCATTTTCCGCAGTCTGGCAGCAGCAGATGCATCAGTTCTGACAAATCCGGCAGTACTGACAGACGTAATATAACGGTGATGTACAAGACATAAAGAATAATAAAACGACATACAGAGTATAGAAAAAAATTTTATCTGCCCGGCGTGATAATATGGTATGATTTTATATGACGGTGGTGAAGCTGACCGAATCTCGGCTGATTATCGCGAGGCTGAATATATCGCAGCAGTCCGCCGCAGAACAGTCTGACTTAAGAAAGAGGGCAAAGAATATATGAAAAATCTGTTTATCGCAACAATGGGCGCAGATTTCAGAAAATACGCAGAAGCAGACAATCTGGGCATAGAGCTCGATTATTTCTGCATGGCTGAGAACCTTGACGGGCAGAAGTACGAACCGTGCTGCAGTCAGGTAAGCAGACTTGCAGAGGAGCTGGGATTTACGGGAAAAGATTTCGTGCTCCATGCTCCGTTCAACGAGCTGCATCCGGCAGCCATAGATCCGGGAGCACTGGAGCTTCTGAAAAAAAGAATGAAGCAGGCATATGGTGTATGCGAAAGATTCGGTATAAATAAAATGGTTGTGCATTCGGGCTATATGCCGTATGTGTATTTCAAGTCATGGCATACGGAAAGGTCGGTTGAGTTCTGGACAGAATTCATGAAGGACAAGCCTGACACATTCAGGATATGCATAGAAAACGTGCTTGAGGATGAACCGTATATGATGCGCGATATGATTGAAAAAATCAGAGCGGCAGGCGGCAGTAATATCGGGATATGTCTGGATATCGGGCATGCCAACTGCATGAGCGATGTGGACGCGGCGGAGTGGATAACAGTTCTCGGTCCGTACATCAGCCATTTTCATCTTCATAATAATGATGGGAGCGGCGATCTGCATCAGCCCTTCGGTGACGGCACGATGGATGTGGAAAATCTGCTGAAGCTTGCGGAAGAGGCATGCGGTGAGGACGTGACATATACTATCGAGGTAATGAAATGCGGCGAAGCCGTTGAATGGTTAAAAGACAGAAATTGGATGCAGATGCATCCGGGAGGCTGCAGTGAGTAAGTGTGACATAAAAACGGAAGCAGGAGCGGAAAAGAAGCTTACAGAAAAGATGAAAACCATTTTTGATATAATGGACAGCGTCGAAAAGGCAGATGCGGATGCGGCAGAAAGAGCCGCGCAGCGTCAGGACAAGCTGGCCAAGCCGCCGGGGAGCCTCGGCGGACTTGAGGATATTTCAGTGAAAATGGCCGGGATAACCGGTGAGATAAATAACAGCATAAAAAAAACATGTGTGATAGTCATGTGTGCCGATAACGGAGTGGTGCAGGAAGGTGTTGCATCTGCACCGCAGTCCGTTACCATGGCACAGACCGTCAATTTCACGAGAAGGCTGACAGGTGTCGGAGCTCTTTCGGAAAGCTTTGGGAGTGATCTTCTCATAGTTGACCTGGGAGTGAAGGATGAGATACCTGCAGTTTTTTATGATACGGAGCCGCTGAGAGATACGCACAAAATCGTGAACAGGCGGCTGAGATCGGGAACCGATAATATAGCAGAGGGTCCGGCAATGACTGCAGATGAAGCTGTGCAGTGCTTCCTGACAGGCATAGAGATGGCGGATGCTGCAAAGGCGGCAGATTTTGATATAATCGGGATAGGCGAAATGGGCATAGGCAATACGACGACAAGTGCGGCGGTGCTGTCAGCCCTGCTCGGACTCGACAGCAGCGAAACATGCGGCCGGGGCGGCGGTGTGGCTGACTGCGGATTTATGAGAAAAAAGGAAATTGTGGATGAAGCTGCACGCAGATGCCGCAAGAAGATGCCGGAGGGCTTCGGCGCCGGAATGGCAGACACGGGAAAGAAAAAAGAAGCTCGTGAATACGTGCTCAGAGTGCTCGCGGAGGTCGGCGGATTTGACATATGCGCCATGGCGGGAGCATTTATCGGAGCCGCGAGAAACAGAATGCCGGTTGTGATAGACGGATTTATTTCAGTGGTGGCGGCGCTTGCAGCATATATGATGGTGCCTGCAAGTGCGGATTATATGTTCGCATCACACAAATCCTGGGAGAACGGATACAGCCGCGCTGTGGAAGCGCTGGGTCTGAAGCCGTTCCTGGAGCTTGACATGAGACTCGGAGAGGGCAGCGGATGTCCGATCGCCTTTGAGGTGATACGTGGAGCATGCGATGTGATGAACAATATGGCCACCTTCGAGGAGGCAGAGATAAACGACGGATATCTTGAAGAAGTAAGAAAAGGAGGCTGCTTTTAATGAATGTGTTCATAAGCGGGGGCTGCAAAAACGGCAAATCGTATTATGCGCAGAGAAATGCCGCAGAGCAGGCTGCAGAAAGCGGGAAGCCTCTTTACTATATAGCGACGATGATTCCGCATGATGAAGAAGACCGTGCCCGCATACGAAGGCACATTGCAGAAAGAGACGGATGGGGTTTTACAACTCTGGAGTGCGGGAAAAACATCACCTCGCTTCTGCATGATGAAAATGTAGACAACAGCGGAGTTTTTCTCCTTGACAGCGTGACGGCACTGCTCGGAAACGAGATGTTTGACGATGAGGGCCGGCTTGATGAGAACGCTGCAGATCGGGTGATATCAGACCTGCGGGAGTTTGCAGCAGCAACAGGGAAAACAGTTTTCGTATCGGATTATATATACAGTGATGCGGAGGAATTCAGCGATACTGTGGAAATGTACCGGAAGGGGCTTGCTGCAGCGGACCGTGCGCTCGCAGAGGTATGCGGGCGAGTTATTGAGATATCGGCAGGACTGGAGGAAATCTGGAAATGAAATATATCAGAGGATTTCTCATGGCATGGGGATGCTTCTGCAGGATACCGTGTCCGTACAGGAAATGGGATCCGAACGGCAGATATGCCATGCTCAACATGTTTCCGTTTACAGGGCTGCTGATAGGAGTGATAGTCTCAATCGCATGGCTGCTGCTCAGTTCATTCGCGGTGAACGGGCTGCTGACAGGTGTGCTGCTGACGGTGCTGTATTTCTGGCTGACCGGGTTCATACACCTGGACGGATTTATGGACTGCAGCGACGCTGTTCTTTCAAGAAGACCGGCTGAAGAGAAGCAGCGCATACTCAAGGATTCACATGTAGGAGCTTTCGCGGTGATATCACTGGCATTCATGCTTATGATTTTCGCAGCGTCTATGACAGCAGCGGCAGAAACCTTCTCACTGGAATGCGCGGTGCTGCTCTGCCTGATATTGATGATATCGAGGGAGATTGCGGGTTTCAATGTGATAAATAAGAAATCGATGAAGACAAGCCAGTACGATGACCTCTCTTCACACAGCTCAAAGGAACGCGGGCTGCCGGGAGCAGTTGCCGTGACAGTGGCTGCAGTGCTGCTGACCGCCGGTGTATGTGCTCTGGGTGCCGATGCGTTTAAAGTAATTGTGCTGTATGCGTGTACACTGCTGATTGAGGCGGGGGTAACATCATATACGGGACGCAGGATGAGAAAAGAACTCGGCGGAATGAGCGGCGATATTTCGGGCTGCATGGTAGTCACGGGAGAAATGACCGGAGTAATGGTGATGGCACTGATTACCGCGTCGGGCTTTATATACTGACAGGGAGAACCATACAGGAAAAAAGCACAGGGAGAACCACAGATGATTTTGATATTCGGAGGGGCATATCAGGGAAAACTGGAATATGCCGAAAAAAATTTTGATATAAAAACAATATGTGACTGCAGCGGCGGCCGCGAGCCGGATCTTGCAGCAGATGCAGTATACGGCATAGAAGGATTTACGAGAGCATGTGCAGACACGGGAAAAGAGGCGGCAGACTTCTTCAGAGAAAACAGAGCATTACTGGAGGATAAAGTGCTGCTGCTGACAGATGTGTCTCAGGGTATCGTGCCGGCAGATGCAAAGCTGCGGGCCTTCCGCGAAATGAACGGAAGACTCATGCTTTACCTGGCTGCCGAGGCCGATCAGGTGCACAGAGTGTTCTGCGGCATAGGAAAGCGAGTGAAATAGATGGAGTCGGCAATATGCCTCATAAGGCATGGACTTACAGAAGCGAATAAAAGACGGCTGTACTACGGAGCATCCGATATTCCGCTTTCGGATGAGGGATGCGCACAGCTGCGGAAGCTGGCGGCAGAAGGAATTTATCCGAGGGCAGTGAATGCTGATTTTTACACGACAGGGCTCCTGAGGACAGAGCAGACGCTTTCGCTGATATACGGAGATGTCACGTACGGTACAATTCCGAAGCTCCGGGAGATGAATTTCGGGAAATTCGAGATGCATAGCTATGACGAGCTGAAGACAGACGGCAGATATCAGGCGTGGATTACGGACAGCAGCGGCATGACGAAAACTCCGGGCGGAGAAAGCACTGCAGAATTTTACACGAGAGTGGAGGAAGGCTTTAATGAACTCAGAACCAGCCACGTGATTCGTGCCGGTTCGCAGTCTGATGCAAAAGGCGGTCATATGTCTGTCGTGGTCTGCCACGGGGGAGTGATTTCGGCGATAATGCAGAAGCTGTTTCCGGATGAGAGAGAACACTTTTATCAGTGGATACCGGATCCGGGGCACGGGTTCATACTCAGGCTGCAGGATTCCGCCATCGTGAAGAATGAAAGCTTTTAACATGGGATTTTCTGGACATAAAAAAGATCTGCCTGTCTCGGACGGATCAAACAGATTCCTTTGATTCTTTCAAGGTTCAGCCGCATCGGAGAGAGAAAAAGTTCATATTCAGCCGCAGAGGCAGAGGGAAGCTTATATAGATAATCGGAATTATTTTTATAAATATTATTACGTTTAAAAAAAGTTGGGTTTGTGATATGATTTTTACATAGCAATAGTTGAAAAAAGTGACAATTTAATATAATATGTTCATATTACTTAATATTACAGTCAATGACAAATCGGAAGCCGGTGAAAATCCGGCACTGTGTCTCAGCAACCGTGATATCATCAGAAGGGGCAGGCAGAGCGTACTTGATAAAAGATGCAGCTGCAGCCACTGAAGTCATGAGACTTTGGGAAGGTGCCCCGAAAGAGCTGAAGATGTGCAGCCGTCAGTCAGCGGCCGGATGCAGCCAAATGCAGCCGGCGCAGCGATTTGAAGAGCTCACGGATTATCAGCAGTGATTAAGTCGGTAGACCTGTCATGCTGCTGCGAAAGTCTTCTGAGGTGAGACAGAGTAAATATGAAGCTGCGGACGCTTTGCATATGTCGTATGGCGGGCGGTCTGGCTTTATGTTACAGTTGTTAGATAAAAACACCTCAGATGAGGTGTTTTTTCAGGTTTTTGGGCAGAGCCGGGAGGATGCGGCATCAGCTGCCGAAACGGAATCTGAAATATGAAATATTATTATTAAACGGGAGGATTGACAAACAGCTATGAGAGATAATGCAGAAAATAACAAAAAAGATATGGTATGCGATGAAATAATGAAAACAGAAACTGAAAACTTTAAATTCATGAGCCACAGAAAATGCGAATACTTTCCATGTCATGCGGGAGCAGATGAGGATAACTTCAACTGCCTGTTCTGTTACTGCCCGCTGTATGCGCTGGGTGACAGATGCGGAGGCAATTTCAGGTATCTCAGCAACGGCAGGAAGGACTGCAGCGAATGTCTTATCCCGCACAGAAGGGAAGGATATGATCATATCATGGCAAAGTATGAAGAAGTGGCAAAGCTGGCGAGCAGAAATGCCGGCAGAGAAGAAAAGGAGAGAAAATGGAAACCGGAAAACGAAGAAAACTGTTTAACGTTCTGATGGTCGTGATTGTCGCAGTAATTGTATTCTGCGGAATCATGGCAGTAGGAATCGTTAAGGGATGGTTCGGCGGCGGTTCTGACTCGGATCAGGTCATAGTGACAGAAAAGGTCAGCGGCGTGGCCAACATCGAAAGGAGCGGAGTAGGATATAGTCTTAAAGAAGATGTTCCGCTCAAGGACGGAGATGTTATTGAGACAGAGACCGGATCTGAAATCGCACTCAAGGTCGACGGCAGCAACAGCATGACGATGAATGAGAATGCGGAGCTGGCAGTAAGCGAAGGCGTTAAAGACACGGTATCGCTGCAGCTGAACCGGGGAGAGATATTCGCAGACTGTCCGCAGCCCGGAGAAAGCATGCAGATCACACTGGACAAGAGTGTAGTGTCGGCAGGCAGCAGTGAAACAGGAGAAAAAGACGGTGCGGTTTTCGCATTATCTTCACAGACAGGAAGTGCATCAGTCAGTGTTCTGAAGGGCACGGTCAAGGTTGCAGTGGAGGACGGAACCGAGAAGGAAGTGAGCAAAGGACAGACTCTGGCAATAGCTCATGACGGCAGCGGCAAGCTCAGCGCAGAGGTGAGCGAGCTGAAGGCAGCATCGATGGACGACTTCATGCTGACGCAGGCAGCAGAGTGCGAAAGCAGCAGCGACCTGTGCTTTACAGCAGAACAGATAAAGAAGGTCCAGAAGGAAAGAAGCGAGGAAAAGGCCAAGGCAGCGGCAGCTGCTGAGAGCCAGGATACGATAACCGGAACGAATGAGGAGGGAACCGCAGCAGGTTCATCCGGAGGAAGCAGCAGCAAGTCAGGCAGCAGTTCTTCAAGCGTAAAGAGCTGCACGATACAGATCCGATGCGACACCATACTGAACAACATGGGCAATCTGACTGCGGGGAAGAACCAGTACGTGCCGGCAAACGGAGTAATTCTGGCATCGAGCCGCGTAGAGTTTGCAGACGGCGAGACAGTGTTTGATGTGCTCAAGCGCGTATGCTCATATACGGGAATACAGCTTGAATACTCATATACACCGCTGTACGGCAGCTACTATATCGAAGGTATAAACAATCTGTACGAATTTGACTGCGGTGAGCAGTCCGGATGGATGTACAAGGTAAACGGCTGGTTCCCGAACTACGGATGCTCCAGCTACACACTGAAGGACGGGGACAATATTGTCTGGTGCTACACATGCAACGGCCTCGGGGCCGATGTGGGCGGCGGCATGTAAAAATGCACGCAGCATAAAAGTTCGCATGACATAAAGTCCGCACAGGAGAGGAGAAAGAGGATGTTGAAGAAAAGAAAGGTACTAAGCATTCTGCTGATGACTATGCTGGTCCTGACGACTCTGGCGCCGAACTGGGCGTTCGGAACGGAAGGCGGTGCAGATGTTTCGGAAGCAGCTGTACAGTCCGGCGGGGATACCTCGGGCACAGCAGCAGTAACAACGGCATCTGCGAGTGATAATCAGCAGAAAGAAACGGCGGAATCCGCAGCCAAGACTGAACAGAATGAATCAGAGGCGGTCGATTCATCGACAGGAAGCAAGAATGCCGGAACACAGACAAAGACGTCGGCAGACAGCGGATCGGCGAAGACCGATGACGTGAAAGCTTATTATGCAGAGATTACCGCTGACGGTATCGGGACAACTGAAGTTCAGGATGCACCTTATATTGAGGCAGGCATCATAAAACTGCAGAACGGCGAAGCTGTATCTGTAACAAAGGATACACTGACAAAGCAGGGCAGTGCATATAAAGGTGCACAGAACCTCAGCGACAGCAAGACTATCGGATACAGCGGCGGCAATTCATACGGGGTGACTCTGAAAAACCTGTTTGACACCGACGGCAGCGCCCGTGACAAATACAGCCTTGATTATATCGATATCAACGGCTATCAGATAAAGGCATCTGAAATCACAGCCGCAAAGGCTCAGGGACTTAATATCGCAAGAAGCAGCATCACCGGATTTGACGGCGATGCAGATGTGTATATTGATGGCAGGGACCTCGGAATTGCCTTTTCGGGAGACAAAGCATTCTCAAGTGACCTCAGCGTAAAATTCGTATTTAAAGCTGCGGCATCAGATGACGCGTCAGCAGACGGAAATGCTGTTTCACCGGCATCCGAAAATTCAGCTGCAGCGAACAGCGCAGAGAATTCGTCATCGGCTGCCGGATCATCATCGCATGAGAACCAGGTACACGTTATCATAGAGAATTCCACATATACAAAAGCTGCAGGTGCTGCATGGGACGGAACTCTCGTTGATACATGGGTGGATTTTGGCACTGAATCCACACTGGCGAGCTGTTTTCTGGATGCTCTGAAAACTGTAAACGGAACGCAGCAGGGTGCTGACAGCGGTTATATTACAGAAATCAACGGACTGGCTTACGGCAGCGGCGCGACATACGCGGGATGGATGATTTCCATCAACGACTGGTGCATTAATGAAGCTTACGGCAGCTACACAGCAGCCGCAGGAACACTTGAGGCCGGTGATGAAGTCAGAGTGCTCTACTCCCTCGATATGGGCGAGGATATCGGTGGCAGCTGGAGCAATAACGATAAGACAGTCAAATCCATCACGACAAATATCGGAAAGCTTACTCCGGAATTTGACAAGGATACACACGCATATACGCTTACAGTGCCGGAAGGCACGACAGGTATTGTGCTGACACCGACAGCTTCAAACAAGAACTTCCAGGTGCGCACAACTGTGGGAACGACTGAATACAAGCGTTCGGCTGAGATTCCGGTAAGTGACGGCACCGTAATAAATGTGAAATGCGGCGATCCGTCATGGCCGTCGATGAACGGCGGAGAATACGGAACTGCGGACAGTGTAGCCGCAGAGGAATACACACTGACAGTGGAAACAGAAAAGGCCAAGACAGTAAAAGCCTCAGTAACCACATCGTTCCAGCAGGCAAATTCATATCTGCTGACACCGCAGGCTCTTGATGTTGAAAGTAATCTGGCTGAGAACTACGGCTACACAGATTCCGTGGATCCGGAGAAAAGCGTATCGGCACTTGACGTGCTGGTAAAACTCCACGAGGTAATGCTCGGAGATGTGTTCACGAAGGAAACAAAGGATGATTATCTTACAGTAAACAGCGGAACAATCAGCAAGGTCATGGGTGAAAACACATACTCAGTGAGCTTTGCGATAAACGGCGCTTTTCCGTATGATCCGTCAAGTGAATACACGGCATACGGATATACGGGATATATGATAAACCAGGCTCCGGTAGCAGACGGAGACAGCATGGATATCTTCTTCTATCAGGATTCGTATTACATGGACTATTACACATGGTTCGAGCAGAACGGCGTGAAGGTTAATCGTGTAAATGCGGCAAAGGATGAGAAAATTACGCTGAATCTGCAGGGCGTGATGTA